>DATLZF010000083.1:0-2548 GCA_035574135.1 Candidatus Methylomirabilota bacterium | reverse complement strand
GCCCATCTGCCGGCGGCCGGCCGCCACCACGCGCGGGTTGGCGTGCCCCGCCGCCGCCACGCCAAAGGCCGCCGTCAGGTCAAGATACCGCCGACCGTCCTCATCGCGCACGTGCACGCCCCGGGCCGCGGCCCAGGCGATGGGCCACGAGCCATCCGGTTCAATGCAGGTGACGTTGGGAGATTCGAAGCGGCGGAGGAGCCGAAGGATGGCCTGGGTGGACACGGTGACTCGCCGCCCGGCCGGCTGCCTAGCTCTCGATCACGTTGATCTCAACCGGCTCGACGGTGACGCCCTTCTTTTCGAGCCAGCGGATGATCGCCTTGATCTCGTCGCGTTTGCCGTCGAGCTCGATGCAGACGATCCCGACCTCCTCGCCCACACTGGCCTGGCGGATGTCGAAGACCACGTCGAACTTCCGGCTCATTTCCCAGATGAGGGGCCGAGTGATGAGTTTGGCGGGGTAGTTCAGCCAGAAGCGGCGATGCTCGGTGGACGCGGCCGCTTTCGTGGAGGCGGGTTTTTTTGTTTGGGCAGGCATGGAGTCAGTTCGCGCGAAGCTCGCGGTGGCTAACCGCCCGCGATGGCGGGGATGATGCTGACCTCGTCGCCGGGCTTGAGGGGCGTCTGCTGATTCTGAAGGAAGCGGATGTCCTCCTCGTTCACGTACACGTTGACGAAGCGACGAATCGCGCCGTTCTCGTCGATCAGCCGTTCCTTGATGCCCGGGTAACGGGCCTGGAGCTCGGTGATGGCTTCGCCAATGGTGGAAGCGTTGACCTCGACGACTTCTTCGTCATGGGTCAGTTTGCGCAGAGGCGTGGGGATTCGGACTTTGGCTGGCATATCAACACAACAATCGTTTCGGTTCAGGCGCTGGCGAGTGACTTGTTGCCGCCGGCGAGCATGGTTTCAAAGTCCCGCAGGCTAGGCCGGATTTCGCGGGGCTGGCCCACATGTCCAACCACGGCGTCGAGCGTCTTCAGGCCGTTGCCGGTGATGCAGAGCACGACGGAGTCTTTGGCCGGGATGCGACCCGAGGCAATCAGTTTCTTGGCCACGCCCACGGTCACGCCGCCGGCCGTCTCGGCAAAGATGCCCTCCGTCTCGGCCAGCAGGCGGATCCCGTCGCGGATCTCGTCGTCGGTCACATCCTCGGCGGCCCCGCCGGATTCCTTCATCACCTTGAGCGCGTAAAAGCCGTCGGCCGGCGTGCCGATGGCGAGGGACTTGGCGATGGTGTTTGGCTTGACGGGTTTGAAAAAGTCGAGGCCCGCCTTCTGGGCGGTGCTGATGGGAGCACAGCCGGTGGCCTGGGCGCCGTGAATGCGGTAGGGCGTGTCGGGTACCAGACCGAGCTTGGCGAACTCCTGGTAGGCCTTGTGGATCTTGGTCAGGAGCGAGCCCGAGGCCATGGGCACAACGGTGTGTTGGGGCAGGCGCCAACCCAGTTGTTCGGCGATCTCAAAGCCCATGCTCTTCGAGCCCTCGGCGTAGTAGGGGCGCATGTTCACGTTCACGAAGGCCCAGCCGTACTTGCCGGCGATCTCGGCACAAAGCCGGTTCACCTCGTCGTAATGGCCCTTGATGCCGACGACCTGCGCGCCATAGACGAGCGAGTTGACGATTTTGCCCTGTTCCAGATCGGCCGGGATGAAGACGTAAGCCTCCAGGCCGGCCGAGGCGGCGTTGGCGGCGACGGAATTGGCGAGGTTGCCCGTGGATGCGCAGGCCACGGTGGTAAAACCGAGTTCGCGCGCCCGGCTCAGGGCCACGCTCACAACGCGGTCCTTGAAGGAGAGGGTGGGGTAGTTCACGGCATCGTTCTTCACCCATGCCTCGCGCACGCCCAGCGCAGCAGCCAGACGGTCGGCTTTGATCAGCGGGGTGAAGCCCACCTCGCGGCCCACCGTGGGCTCGCCAGCCACCGGCAGCAGCTCCCGGTAGCGCCACATCGTCTGCGGTCGGGCCCCAATGGCCGCCCGGGTTAGAACCTTCTTGATGTGATCGTAGTCGTACACGACCTCGAGCGGGCCGAAGTCGAACTCGCAGACGTGCGTGGCGCTGAGGGGATACTCGCGGCCACACTCGCGGCACTTCAGCGCCTTCATGAATCCAGAATGACTTTGCATAGCATCGATTGCGCGTTGTTCGGGGCAACAAAAAACCCCTGCTCACCGGATGAGAAGGGGTCGCCACCGATTGCGCGCTTCTCATCTTCCCCGGCGCACCGACTGCCGGGCTGGATTTGGCACCTGGACGATGCGGATCGCGCCGCACCCGGTTGCCGTGGTTTCACTGGGCCAGACCCTCAACCACTCGCGATGAGTTCGTTGATGTCAAATCAACGAATGCGGATAGGATGATGACTGCCCCTGCTCTCTGTCAACCTCAAATTCCTGGGCAATTGGGAAAGGCTGGGTAGATCGTGACCCCCCTGTGGTGAAGCTCAAGGTGTTGAGCGCCCGCCGCAAGGATGAGCTGCTGCGCCTCCTCCGGAGGAGGCGCAGCAGCGGCGCGCAAATCTTGCCATCCTCCCGGCGTGCAT
>DATLZF010000082.1:0-5050 GCA_035574135.1 Candidatus Methylomirabilota bacterium | reverse complement strand
CCGGGCACCGCCGTGGGGCGGGCATTGCGCGAAATCCTCACTCTGACTCGCGGCAACGCGGCCGCGCCTGAGCCGCCCACCACTCCCTCCAGTGCGAGCGAATGGCTGGCTCGCTCCTACGCGTTGCAAGCGCGGTTCCGGCTGGCCGAGGCGCGGGACGCCGCGGCGCGTGCCGTCCTGCTCGCCCCGCGACTGGGCTTCGCCCACGCACGCCTGGCGGAACTGGAATTCTCGCTGGAACATCGCCGCCAAGCCCTGACCGCCCTGGATGCCGCCCTGCGGCAGGCGCCCCGGCTGGCCTCCGCTCATGCCCTCAAAGGGTTCGTCCTTCTGGAGGACCATCGCCCGCGGGAAGCCCTGGTGGCCTTCGATCGCGCCATCGCCCTCGATGCCGCCCTCGGCCACGCCTGGCTGGGCCGGGGTCTGGCCCTGCAACGACTCCGACAGCAGAGTGAAGCACTGCTGGCCTTTCAGACTGCCGCCGCGCTCGAGCCCCGTCGGGCCCTGCTGCGCTCCTACCTCGGCAAGGCCTTCAGCGCCGCCGGCGAGCCGGCGCTGGCCGAGAAAGATTTGCACCAGGCCAGGAACCTCGATCCCGGCGACCCCACGGCGTGGTTCTATTCCGCCCTCCACCACTGGCAGCAGAACCGCCCGAACCGGGCCGTCGGGGAGTTGGAGCGCTCCATCGAACTGAATGATCACCGTCAGATTTTCCGATCCCGGCTGGGTCTGGACCGGGACCGCGCGGTGCGAAGCGCCAACCTCGCCGCGGTGTATGAAGATGCCGGCTTGTCCGAAGCCGGCCGACGGGCCGCCGCGCACGCGGTGAGCGAAGACTACGCGAACTTTTCCGCCCATCTGTTTCTCTCCGACAGCTACCGGGCGGTGGAGGATCCCAACCGCTTCGACCTGCGGCACGAAAGCGCCCGCTTCAGCGAACTGCTGGTGGCCAACCTGCTGGCCCCGTCGGGCTCCGGCAATTTGTCCCAGCTTCTCCCGCAACAGGAGCGCCTGCGATTCTTTGATCCGGCGCCGCTGGGGTTCAGCTCTCTTACGACGTTTCAGAGCCCGGGGAACTGGCAGCAGTTGGGCACCGCGTTCGGTTCACTGCAGGGCTTCAGCTACGCGCTCGACGTCGCGTATGCCTGGCAGCGCGAACAGGAGATCAATGACTGGCGCGAGCGCAAAGACGCCTCGCTCCAGATCAAGCAGCGTCTTGGCCCGCAGGACGAGCTTTACCTGCAGGTCGCCTTCAGTGACGGCGACTCGGGCGACGTGGCGCGGCACTACGACCCGACCAACGCTCACCCGGATCTGCGCGTGAGTGAACGGCAGGTGCCAAACCTCTTGGCCGGGTGGCACCGAGCGTGGACGCCGGCCAGCCACACTCTGCTGCTCCTGGCGCGGTTGTCGGATGATTTCCATCTGTCGGACGAAGGCGTGAACGTCTTGCATCTGCAGCCCGACGTGGCCAATGCCGTGCGCGTCTCATATCCGGCCGGCGGTTACGGCCTGCGCTTCGCCGGTGACTTCACGCTCTATTCCGCTGAGCTGCAGCATATCTGGCAGCACGACCGGCACACCGTGGTGGCCGGTGGACGGCTTCAATCCGGCGCCGTAGAGTCCGAGGCCACGCTGTCCCGAGTCCTGACCGGGGCCATTTCGGAGGATCAGATCGACGAGCCGATGCGCCGGGCCAACGGCTACCTGTATTATCACGTGCAAGTGTTCGAGCCCCTGCGCCTGGTCGGAGGCGCCAGCTATGATCGGCTGACCTTTCCTCGTAACTCCGAACTGGCGCCGCTCACGTCCGGGGAGGAAACCATCGATCTGCCGACTCCCAAGACCGGCCTGCTGTTCACGCCCTGGCGGGGCGGTTCCCTGCGGGGCGCCTACACGCGATCGCTCGGCGGACTGTTCTTCGACAACAGCGTGCGGATCGAGCCCGCCCATGTGGCAGGGTTCAGTCAGGCGTTTCGCAGCGTACTGCCCGAGTCGAGTGTCGGTCTGGTGGCCGGCTCAACGTTCGACACCGGCAACATCGCGTTCGATCAGCGCCTTCCCGGCGGCACCCACCTGGGCGTGGCGGCGGAGTGGCTCCACTCCGAGGGCGAGCGCACCCTCGGCGTGACCACCGGGCCGGCTCCGGTGCCGTTCCCGGGCGCGGTGGCGAGCACGGAGCAGACGCTGAAGTTCCGTGAGCGCAACTTCAGCGCCTACGCGGTCCAGTTGCTTGGCGACGGCCTCTCACTGGGCGCCCGGTACCGACTAAGCGAGGCCCAATTGGAAACCCGCCTGCCGGAAGTGCCCAAGACGGCGACGGGGCTGGATCAGGCGGAACAGAGCGAACGTTCGCTGCTGCACCAGGTGGCGCTTTCGCTCCACTACCAGCACAGTGGCGGCGCGTTTGGCCAGTGGGAGACGGTCTGGCATCGCCAGCACAACTCGGGCTACACACCCGCCCGGCCGGGAGACGATTTCTGGCAGCACCATTTTTGGGTGGGCTATCGGTTTCCTCGCCGCACCTTGGAGGTGCGCGCGGGCGTGCTGAACCTCACGGACCAGGATTACCGGCTGAACCCCCTCAACAGCTTTGTGGCGCCGCCGCGGCACCGGACGGCCGTCGTCAGCCTGCGCCTCAACTTTTGAGGGCACACGCGGCCCGCGCCGGAGGCAGAATCAATCCGCCACCTGGGCGAAGCGGTCGCCTTCGCCCCGGCGCATTTGGAAGGGCACGCTCTTGACCACTCCCAGCACGAGGCTGGAGAAGCGATAGCGATCCCTGGCCAGCCGGGCGGTGATCTCGTCCACGGCGCACCGGTCGTAATACTCGATGCCCCGCCCCAGGGCATAGGTGAGCAGCTTCTCCGTCAGGCACCGGGCAAAGGCATCGCGCTTTTGGGACACCAGCACGGTTCTGAGTTCCAGGGCATCCTTGAATCCCTCCCCACTGCTGAGCGCCCCGGCGGACTCGATGGCCGCCGTGCCGTCCTGCCGGCGCCAGCCGCCGATGCCGTTATAGTGCTCGAAGGCGAAGCCGATGGGGTCCATACGCTGATGGCAGGAAGCACACATCGCGTTCTGACTGTGCTGTTCCATGCGCTGACGCAACGTCCCGGTCAGCGCCTTGTTGCCATCCAGCTCCGGCACGTCGGGGGGCGGAGGAGGCGGAGGGGTGCCCAGGATGTTTTCGAGCACCCATTTGCCGCGCTTGACGGGTGAAGTGCGCGTCGGGTTCGAAGTGAGGGTGAGGAAGCTGGCATGCGTGAGCACCCCGCCGCGGCGGCGATCCGTCAACGCCACCCGCCGGAACTCGGGTCCGATGACGCCGCCAATCCCGTAGTGCCGCGCCAGACGTTCGTTCAGGAAGGTGTAATCGGCGTCCAGGAACTCGAGCACACTGCGGTCCTCACGCATGATGGTGGCGAAGAGCAGTTCTGTCTCGCGCTGCATGGCCGCGCGCAACTCGTCGTCGAACTCGGGATAGACCCACGGATCGGGTGTCACCAGCTTCAGGTTGCGCAACTGGAGCCATTGCCCGGCGAAATTCTGCACCAACGCCTCGGCCTTGGGGTCCTTGAGCATCCGTTTCACCTGGGCGTCGAGGTTGCGGCGCAAGCGCCCCTTGGCCGCCAGCGCGAACAGCTCCTCATCCGGCATCGAACTCCACAGGAAGTAGGACAGCCGCGAGGCCAGCGCGAACTCGTTGATCTGATGGGTGGACATCGGGTTGTCCGGCTCGGGCTGGATTTCACCCCGGAACAGGAAATGGGGCGACACCAGCACCGCCTGCAGCGCGACGCTCACCGAAATCTCGAAGCTCTCCTTGTTCGTGAACGCGCTCTCGAACAGCCCCGTCAGCCGCGCCACCTCCTCGGCCGTAACCGGCCGCCGGAAGGCGCGCCGGGCAAAGTCCGCCAAAATCCGGCGCGCAGCCTCGACCTCCCGTCCCGGCTCGGGCGGGTGGGTGAAGATGCGCCGGTGGCTTTCCGGCAGCGCCAGAGGCCCCGAGGCCAGCGGGCCCTCGACTTCGAGGTGATGCAGGAACAGGTCGCGATCGCGGTTTTTCGGATCGGGATCGCTTGGGTTGTTGTAATCGTTCAGATATGCGACGGCGAAGCGGTGGCGGCCGGGGGACAGCGTCGCGCGCACCTCGCAATTTGTCGGCCGGGCCGCCGGGGCATGGATCACGAACGTCTCGATGTCCTTCCCATCCACCCGCAAGGCCATGCGCACGGGCTCAGGACCTGCCTGGGCGGCAAAAGCGCGCGCCCGCAGCACGTATTCGCCTCCCACCTGGCAGGTGTAGAGCGCGAACACATCTCCGTTCTGAGCCAGCTCGCGGGCGCCGCCGTCCGCCGCCCCGCCCGGCGCCGAGCCATCCAGTTCGATGGCCCGGAATCGCTTCTTGCGCGGTTTGCCCGGATCCTCGGTCACAATGGCCGCGTCCAGGACGCGATGCGCCGCCGCCATGTATTTCTCCAGCAGCACGGGGGGCATGGAGAGGGCGTCGCCAATGTTGTCGAAGCCGTAACCCGAGTCGTCGGCGGGAAAGTCGTCGGCCGGCTGGACGTCCACGCCCAGAAGGTCGCGAATGGTGTTGTTGTACTCGACCCGGTTCAGGCGTCGCACGGTCACGCGGCCGGGATCGGGATCCTCGCAGTCGAAGTGAAAGATTTCGCGTTCGATCCACTTCTCGACGCGCTCGCGTTCGCGGGCCGTGGGCTGCTTTTTGTTCTCGGGCGGCATGGTGTGGTTGCGGACGTTCTCGAGCACGCGCTCCCACCCCCGCCGGTCCTGGAGCAACTCGGCATAATCCTTGTATTCGTCCAGC
Source organism: Candidatus Methylomirabilota bacterium (assembly GCA_035574135.1). GTDB lineage: Bacteria > Verrucomicrobiota > Verrucomicrobiia > Limisphaerales > DATLZF01 > DATLZF01. Next base: position 216 of record DATLZF010000082.1, on the reverse strand, counting down.
GCCACGTCGCCCTTCTTCTTCCCGTTGCCGTGGCAACTGAAGCAGTATTCGCGCAGCACGGGCAGCACCTCCTTTTCGTAGGAGGCCACGCCATCCGCAGGCTTCTTGCGGGTGGCAGCCTTCGCCTCCGACGCCGCGGCGTCCTGGCCGGCCATCCATACGCAGCAGCACAGCAGCAGGCCGCCTCTCACAGCAAATCGCACCATAGCTTGGAAT
>DATLZF010000081.1:0-5914 GCA_035574135.1 Candidatus Methylomirabilota bacterium | reverse complement strand
ATCGCCCGGCCCCGCCGGCGGCCCCGCCAAGCGACGAGCTTCCCCGCTCATTTCAAGCCCGGACATTTTTGGGCGACAAGTTCGTGGGCATGTCCTGGGTCATCACCCACAACGCGCGCCGCGACGAGAAGACGGGCCGGCTCTCCTACGACCAATCCGTCCGTCTGCCCGAGAGCGCCCGCAACGCGATCACGACCTACGTTACCAACGTCGTCGAAGTGTCAGCCCAGCCAGGCCAATACGTGGAGCAAAACTATTACGTTGAGCGGCCGCGCCATTATTTTTGGCGGGACGGAGGCCCTGTGCCCCCCATTCCGCCGGTGCCACCGACGCCCAGTCCGCCGCCGGTGAAGCCATCGCCGGCGAAACCCCTCCCGGCCATCCTGCCGCCGGGCAAGCCGACACCCCCTCCGGGCAACGTTTACGTGCCCCCCGGCCTGCGCTAGCGCGCCCGCAAGACCAGGGCTGGCCGCCGCCTCCCGGTTCTTCTCACGACCAGCCGGCTCAGGCGCGTTCGATCGACCGGCGCTTCCACAGGAACTCGAACATGTTGCCCTCGTGTGGCTGATCCCAGGAGATCTTCATCGTGGAGATCGGGCCCAGGTTCAGGCGCTCAATGTCCGGGTAAGCGATCAACTGCTCGATGAACTGCGGATCCTGCGTGATGGCGGACACCGCGAGGGAGTAACCGATTTGCGTGAGCATGGCCGCTTGCGGGACCTGCACCACGCTGGCGTAGGGACAGAGAAACTCGCGATTGGCCAGCGGATGCTGGAACGAATCGCACAGCACGATGGTGGGCCGCAGGTAGATCCCTCCCTCGAAGGACACCTTGCGCGGTCCTTGCCGGTACTTCGCCGTCACCTCGACGGCGCCGGGCGTCTTCAGCCCTTCCTCGATCTGCGCGTCGATGAAGTCGGCCATTTTGGGATTGGCGAATCCGGACAAGCGGGCGCCGGGATCCTCCGGTCGCGCGGGCTGAATGGGACCAAGCCGCTGGGCCAGCGCGTCGGCGATCTCGGCGGCATATTTCGGCACCACCACCGCCGAGGCGTTGATACAACTGCGGCCGCCGTTGTCGGAGATGGAGGCCACCATCACGTCGAGAAATTCCGGCCAGCGTTCGATCTGGTCCTCGCCGATCAGGATCTTGCTCCAGCCCGGTCCATGGATCTGGATGGCGGGATTGTTCGCATACTGTGCCGTGGTGTTCTTGTCGCCAAAGATCAGCGCCCGGCCGCAAGACTTGAGGATCTCGCCCGCCCCTTCGTGATCGGTGGGGTAGAATCCGAAGGCCTCGGCGGGCACACCGGCCGCGAGGAAGGCCTGAATGAGCCGGTAGGGCGTCCACGGTTCCTCCCGGCCGGGTTTGATGATGACCGGGGTTTTCAGCGCGATGGCCGGTAGCCAGAGCGAATTCACCGCGGGCGAGTTGCTGGGCATGACCAACCCCAGCGCCCGGGCCGTCGGGCAAAAGCTCAGCCGCGTGCCGAACTGCTCGCCGAACCCGCGGTCGAGGATCGACAAATCCAGCCCGCGCGTCAGGCCGTTGAGCACCGTGCGCATGTTCGTCAGCGCGAAGTGAATCTTCTCCATGTTCCGCCGCACCATCACGTGCGGCAGGCCGCTGGTGGAGGACAGGGTTTCGACGTACTGCTGCGGCGTCTGGGTGTGCCCGCGATCCCCGAGCGGCAGGGTGCCTTCGAGAAACTCGGTCCCCGCCCGGGCGCACAGGCCGATGAGTTGTTCGACGCTGAAACGCTTCAAGGCGGCGCGGGATTCGGCAATCCGCTGGAGATCCTTGCGGACAATGCCCGCGTTGACGGTGCTGACCTCGGCGATCGTCTCACCGGTGCGGTGGTTGATAATGTGGATGCGGTCAAGGCTTTCATAGGGGCGGCCCCGGCGCAGAACAGGCAGGTGAGGAAGGGAGGACATGGCGGCTACAGCAAGATGGTGCGGCCCGGACCGCGTGCCGCATTCGGGCGGCCATCGGTTCGGTGAAGCAGCGGTTCGATTCGCATGGCGACAGCCTACCAGACCGGAGGTCTTACGTGCACGTAGTAAAATGCGCCTTCGGCGATCGTTCGGCGCCGGAGCCTCCTCCGCGCCCGCCGGTCGAGCCGAGCTTGCCAGACCTCATCCCGCCGGGCTTCCGGATTCGAGGCTCTTGAGAGCAGCCTGAAGATAGCCGAGGGCGAAGGCCATGCCGGCGTGCCACGGCGCAGCGCAACTCATTTGCGGGGCATGATCGGGGATGATGACCCCTTGAAAGCCATTGCGCTTGAGAATGCGCATGACCCGCAGCACGTCCACGTCGCCCTCATCAATGAACGTCTCGCGGTAGTAGGGCACCTTGCCGCGCACATTGCGCAGGTGGACATAGGCCAGCTTGCCCTGGCGGCTGTATTGTTCGACGGCCTGGTAGAGATCGCCTTCGGCCATCTCGGCCACGGTGCCGACGCAGAACTCAAGCGCATGACGGGGGCTGGGCTTGAGATCGAGCAGACGTTGAAAGAGATGGGGCTGAAAGACGAGGCGGGGCTGAGCGCGCATGGTAGGCGTCGGGGGATCGTCCGGATGCGCCGCCAGCGTGACGCCGGCCTCTTCGGCCACCGGAATGACCGCGTCGAGAAAATCCTGCAGGCGTTGCCACAACTGTTCCGGCGTCGCCGAGGGCACCACCCCGGGTGCGGCCTGGCGATCGTAAACCATGTTCCAGACCATGCCGTTGGGTAGGGGGGTATCCACCGGTCCGGCCATGCCCACGGCTTCGGCCAGTCCGCGGGCGAAGGGGCCCTTGATCCGGCCGGCGACTCCCGCGATGGAGAAGTTGTAGCCCATCACGGGGATTCCCGCGCGGCCCAGGTTTCGAATGATCGACTTGAGGTTCTCCAACTGTTGAAGCTTCCTGGGACCGTCCAGCAGAACGTCGTACCAGTGCGCGGGATCGAAATTCTCGACCGCTGCGAGTTCGAGACCGGCATCATTGATGGCCTGCTTGAGGGAGCGCAGTTCCTCGAACGTCCACAGCCGGTCGGGGTCCCCTGCCAATCCCCACCCCTCGTCGTCGCCCACGGGTTGATCCCCCGGTCGGTTGCCCCGGGAAGAACGGAAATAATCAACCAGATGGACGACCAGATGCGTGCAGCCGCATTGGCGCGCGAAGCGGTAGTGTTCCGCATCAAGTTGGTGGCGGTACAGTCCCAGACCGAGTTTCATCGTGTCAGCCAATGAAAGCGAAGGGCAAATCGCGCCATGAGGCGAGTATCAAAATCAATTCCTTCACCAGCTTGACCGCAGCGGTGAGGCACCGCCTCGGAATCGGATCCTCCCACCAGATCCGGAGCCGCCTGCGCGCCTTCGGTGTCGTCCCGCGTCCTACGTCACCGCATCCGCTCGAGCCGGCGGCAGGCCGCCGGCCATGCTCACGGCGGGCGACTGGCTCGGAGGAACGGAGTCCGGAGCCTCGACCCGAGCCAGCCGCCGCGTGCGCTCGTGTGTTGTCGTGTGCGCGTGGAGGAAGAGAAGATCGATTCGATGGCGATCAAGGCTCCTCGACCACCTGGTAAAACGCGCTCGGGTAGAAGGGCGCGTCGATGTCGAGGAATTCGACCGTCGAATCCAGGGCACCGCCAAACGGATACTCGGATACGGCAGGCGTCCAGGCGTCCTGCAGGGCCAGCTTGCGGTTGATGGTATAGGTCTTGCCGGGAATCGCGTTCCAGCGAAAGGTGAATCCCATCGAGGCGTCGTATTGGATTGAGTGGATGCGAATCGGCGTTTGGAACGACCCTGCGGGAGTCGGAACGGTGGCGTTGAAACCACCCGTGCTCAGGAAGAAGTCGTCGAAGCGCACCTTGTTGGCCTGCTGGGGCAGTACCTGATTGTTGGCGCACATGAAGAGGTGGGTGAGGGAAGTGCCCGGCGCGCCCAACACGACGTCGATGTTGACGGCATCGCGATCCGAAACATAGCCCTCGAACAACGTCAGGCGCGCGGGGTCACCCTCCTTTTGCAGGTGAACCGAGTAGAGATCGCCGCCGGTTTGAACGCCCCCCACCACACCGAATGAACGGTTCTCCACATCCATCCACAGGTTGTAAACCTTGCCCGGCTCCAGTCCCGCACCGCTCGGGTTGTTGACGGAATCGGCGATGAACGAATACGTGCCATTGGCGCCGTTCACACCGTTATTGGCGGTCAGGTTGATCGGTCCGCCCCCTTGGCGGAAGAGACGCACCGACGGACCGTTGTTCCCTCCGCGGAAGTCTTGGACGTCGCGGAGCCCTTTCTCAGTGAGACCAAGATTGATGTCGATGTCAGACCGGCCACCGGTATCGGTCTCCGGAAAGATGTAGAACCGAAGGAAGAGCGTGGCGGTCTGGCCCTCGGGGATGGTCATCGAATTCAAGGCGCGCCCCGCCAGCACGTTCTCACCGGAGAAACCAAGGAACTGGTTGCCCGCCTCCGTGTCCACGACGTTGGCGGGATTCAGCGCGCCGGAGATGGAACTCAGGGCGTTCTGCCAGTAGTTCCGCCCGCCGATGTGTCCGGGCGGGAGAAACTCGAAGTTCTCAATGATCCGCCACCCGGCGGCGACTCCGCTCACCGTTTTCACCGACACCTGGCGGTTGGTGGATTCGCTGGCCCGCGTGGCCGTGAGGGTGAAAGTGGTGTCCGCGCTTACCACCACGCTGGTCGTGCCTACTCCAAACTGGCTGACAGCGGTGACATCACCAATGCCCGGCGCAATGGCCAGAGCGGCGTCGGCGCTGGCGTCCCAAGCCAGAACCACCCTGTCCCCTTGTACGACCGTCGGCTGGTCGGCAGTAAAGCTCCGGATCTGCAGTGGAAGCCTGCGGCGAATCACCCTCGGCACGCCATCATTGCGGAGCTCCTGGATTTCCTCTTGGGAGAGGGCGCGTTTCCAGAGGGCCACCTCGTCAATGAGAGCCGTGGACCAGGCCGCAGCACTGGCACGCAGGATGCCGCCAATGCTCGTGGCGTTGACATTCCACAGCCCCTCCGGCTTGACGGGCAAACCCAGACTGTCGGCCACCGCGTCAATGTAAATGGTGCGGGTGCCATCAACCTGCTGCACCAGCACCACCTGATGCCAGGTGTTGTCGTAGGCCGCACCCCCCGTCACCAAATGACTGCCCGCGCCGAAGTTGCCATAACCGGCCGCCAGTTCTGCCGGCGTCGGCTGCTGGCGGAAAAACAAATCGATACCCCCCCCGCTCGAACTGGTCCCAATGTTGAACAGCGGATTGTTGTTGTTGATGTTGCCCTCGGAAAACATTCGCAGATCGTTCTGGCCGGCTGGAGCGTTAACCCAAAAGGCGATGGTCAGGGCCGGATGTTGGTTGATCGGCAACTCGTCGTTGGCCCCGGCCACGTAGCCGAGCAAGACGCGGTTGGCTGCTACGAAACTGACGCAGTTGCTCCGGTAGCCGGCGGTCAGCGTGATGGCGTCACCATTGGTCAGGGTGTGGGCCGGTCCGACGTAGGGCGACAGATCGTAACCGCCGACAACATCGGGCGTCTTGCCCCCCACCACCACGTCCAACGGCCAGTAGGCCACCAATCCGTCGGCCAGCGATTGCGCGGAGCTGCGCCCGCTCATGGCTCCATTCGAGCACAGGATCGCGAGCCAAAACAAAAGGGTCCGCCGGAAGTGAAAGGAAGTTTTCATGGTGTGGCTGAGGCTTACCAGCCCATTTTGTTCATGTCAACAACAAACTGGTAACGTGCCGGTCTTCCTCAACCATTGCGATGTGCACGCACTCGACGGTGCGGGCCGTGAAGGGGATGCGCCGGGGGCGGCCCGGTGCGGCCGGCGGCCACAGGCGCTGCGCCCACCGCTGCCACTCGCGCCACCCATTGCCGCGAGCGCCGGCTCGGCTGCCCG
>DATLZF010000080.1:0-7126 GCA_035574135.1 Candidatus Methylomirabilota bacterium | reverse complement strand
CCTGCGGCTCGTGATAATACAGGTTCGAGACGTGGAGCAGTTGGCGTGACTGCTCGACCAGCGCCTCGGTGATCGCCGGATGGGCGTGCCCCAGGCTGCACACGGCGATCCCGCCGCCGAGATCGAGATAGCGCCGGCCATTGACATCCCACAACTGACTGCCCTGACCGCGGCTGAAGACCAACTCGTAGCGCGCGTAGCTCGGCACCACGTGCCGCTGGAAGAGTTCAAGGACGGCCTGCTGCTGGTTCCGCACGAGGGACGGCGGCGCTGGAACGATATCTTTCATCGCGTTGGGCGCAATTGATAGGGCAAGCGAGGGGGAAAGAAAGCGGAATCCCCCCCGCGAACCCGCCGGCGGGCACCGCGGCCGCTTCGCCGCTTCACTTCCGGGGGTCCGTGTCCGGGGGGGCGGACAACCTGTATTTGGGTTCCAGAATCTCGACGCCCGCGTCGGCCTTGAGCCTGGCGAAGTAATCGGGCATCTGCCGCTGCAGCTTTTGTTCAGCCAGAAACTCCTTCAATTCCTCGCTCACCTTGTCGAGCGGGGCTTTCTGCGCGGGAATGCGTTCCAGGCATTTGATGATGTGGTAGCCGAACATGGTCGTGACCACATCGCTGATCTGGCCGGGGTTCAAAGTGAAGGCGGCCGCCTTGAACTCGGGCACGAAAGGGTCGTTGCGCGAGAAGGTGTACTCGCCCTTGGTCTGCGCGAGGCCGCGATCCTCGGAGAATTCCTGCACCAGGCGGGCGAAGTCCTCGCCCGCGCGCGCCCGCTCCAGCAGCTTGTCAATCTGGGCGCGCTTGGTCCGCTTGAGGTCGTCCGGCAACTCCACCTCGGACTCGCGATCCCGGGTGGCCAGGAGCACATGCATCACCCGCACGCGCTCGGGCTGTTCGAGGCGGCGGAGGTTGCTCTTCTTAAACTCGTCGATCCGTCCCTTCATGTCCGCCAGTTGCTCGGGCGTGGTGTTGGCATCCCTGGCCAGTTGCTCCAGATCGGCCTGGAGCAGCTTCGACAGCACGTCGGTGCCCGTTTCGTAGAATTCCTTCACCTCGTCGTCGGTCACGGTGATCTTGCTCTTCAACTCGCGTTCCAGGATGGCCTGCGACAGGGCCTGTTCATAGACGCGCAGTTGAAATTGCTCCGGCGAGAGGCCGAGGGCGACCAATTGCCGGTTGAAGCTTTCCTCGCTGGGCGCGGCTTTCTTCGAGTCAGCCAGGAAGCGGTCGGCCAGTTCGCGAGCCTTGACATGATCCGGCGCCGTGGCGCGGTTGGTCAACAACTGGGTGACGACGAGGCGGTCGAGCATCTGGGCCTCGCGCAGCAGGCGTTGTCCCTCGCTCAGGCCCTGACCCCGGGCGGACAAATTGGCCTTGTAGGCGACAAAGGCCGCCTCGAGATCGGAGCGGCGAACGGTGACCCCCCGGCCGCGCGCCAGCACCGGGTTGTCGAACAACTCGGCGAGTTTGGTCGAAAGGTTGCCGGGGCCGTCGGCGGCGCCCGAGCCGGCCGCCAAGAAGAGGAGAGCGGACAACGCCAGGCGCCGGAAGGCGCGCGAGGCAGGCAGAAGCGGACTCATAGCGGGATCACAGCTTCACCACGCGGACGTTTGAGATGTTCGGATCCTGGGCGATCTCGGCCAGCAAGGCCGGCGGCGGCACGCTGTCGAGATTGAGGACGGTGAGGGCTTCACCGCCGACGGTGTCGCGGCTGAGGCTCATGCTGGCGATGTTGACGTTGTGCCGGCCGAAGAGCGTGCCGATGTGGCCGACCATGCCCGGCCGATCCTTGTTGTTCATCAAAAAGATGACGCCTTCGGGCGTGATCTCGACCGGCAGGCTGAAGAGGCGGACGATGCGGGGGTTGTTGGGCGAACCGAAGAAGGTGCCGCCGGAAGAGATGACCTTGCGCTCGCCAATGAACGCCTGCACGTGCAGCCACTCGTTGAACGTGACCGGCTCGGAAGATCGTTTTTCCTCGATGGTCAAGCCCTGGGCCTGCGCAAGGCTGCGGACGTTGATGGTGTTGACGCCCTGGGCACCCTGGCTGGCCAGAAAGCTGGTGACCACCGCTCGGGTGATGGGATCGGTGGCGGGCAGGTCCTTGGCATTGCCGCCGTAAGTGATGTGCAGGCGGTCGATGCCCGCCGGCGCCAACTGACCGAGCAACCGGCCGAGTTTCTCGCCGAGCGTGATGTAAGGCTTGACCAGTTCGTAGGTCTTGGCGTCCACCCCCGGCAGGTTCACCGCGTTGCGCACTTCGCCGGTGAGGAGGAAGCTGGTGATGATCTCGGCCACCTCGATGCCGCATTTTTCCTGCGCCTCCGCGGTGCTCGCGCCCAGGTGCGGGGTGAGGACCACGTTGGGCAGCTTGCGGAACGGGTGGTCGGGCGGCAGCGGCTCGACCGCGAAGACGTCCAGCGCCGCCGCGGCCACCTTGCCGCTTTGCAGCGCGGCCACCAGGTCCTCCTCCACCACGATCTCGCCCCGGGCGCAATTGACCAGGCGCACGCCGGGCTTCATCTTGGCGATGCTGGCGGCGTTGATCATGCCGCGCGTCTCCTTGGTCACGGGCATGTGCACGGTGATGAAGTCCGCGTCGCGATAAATGGCGTCCGGATCGAGCGCCGCCTCGATGCCCAACTGGCGGGCCCGGGCCTCGGTCAGGAACGGGTCGTAGGCCAGCACTCTCATGCCGAAGGCCAGGGCCCGCTTGGCCACCTCCGTGCCGATGCGGCCCGCGCCCAACACGCCGAGGGTTTTGCCGGCGAGTTCGACACCCTGGAAGAGCTTGCGATCCCACTTGCCCGCGGCCATTGAGCCGTTCGCTGCGGGAATCTTGCGCGCCAGGGCGCCGAGCATGAAGAACGTGAGCTCAGCCGTGCTCACGGTGTTGCCGCCGGGCGTGTTCATCACCACCACGCCGCGCGCGGTGGCGGCATCCACATCGACGTTATCGACGCCCACGCCGGCGCGGCCGACCACCTTGAGCCGTGGCGCCGCCTCGATCACCTTGCGGGTGATTTTCGTTTCAGACCGCACGACCATCGCGTCCACCTCGGCCACCTGCTCCAGCAATTCGGCCTCGGACAGGCGCTTGTCGAGCACCGTCACCTTGAACTCAGGGCGGGCCTGGAACAAGGCAATGCCCTTGGGCGAAATCGGATCGCAGATCAGCACGTTCATAAAACAGGGTGCGGAGTGTAGGTAAAGGCCCTCGACGGGTCAAACAGTTCGGCCCGCCAACCTCGAGGCGGCGAAGGATACCGGCATCCGCGCGGAGACACGGCCACCGTCGCCTCACGGAGCGGGCTCAAGCCGTTGGTGCCGGGTGCTCGGGCGGGGCCTGCGCCATCGGCCCGGCGCAGCTTCGCGCCCGCGCGTCTGAAGCCGCGCCCGTCCCAGACGCGTTCGAACTAGGTCGCGACTCTCGGTGCACCCCACTCGTTCAAGCCCCGCTCGCCCGGGGCCATGCCTTCGCCCAGACCCAGCATTTCGATGACTTCGCCCACCAGATACAAGGAACCGGTGACGACGATAAACTCATCTCGGGCTGCGCGCTCCAACGCCTCCGCCAAGGACGAGCACGTCAGCACCTCGGCGGTCGCGTTGGCGACCCGTACGACGGGCCAAAGGTCCTCCGGCCGGGCCGTGCGCTGGCTCTGTACCGGCACGAGCAGGATCCGCCGGGCCACCGGTGCCAACACCTCGCAGACGGCCGACCAGGCCTTATCCGCCAGCACGCCCAGGATCAAGGTGGGCGCGCGTTCGCCGAAATGCCGGGCCAGGGCCGCCCTCAATGCCACGGCCCCCGCCGGATTGTGCGCTCCGTCCAGCAACAGCGTTTGCTCTCCCCGTCGCACCACCTGCAAACGCCCCGGCCATGATACCGTCTCCAGGCCACGACGCAGTGCGGCTTCGGAGACGGGCCAGGTTTCCCGCAACAACCGCACCGTCGCCACGGCGAGCGCGGCATTCGCCCATTGGTGCTCTCCCAACAACCCAAGACGCGGCGGCGGATCCAAACCCCATGCCTCGCTGGTCGGGTCCGCCGCCACCACCGTCAAGGGTGCGTCCTGCCGGCGGGCCGTCGCCGCAATCACCTCCAACGCCTCCGGCGTCCCGACGCCGGTGATCACCGGCACGCGCGGCTTGATGATACCGGCCTTTTCGGCCGCGATCTTGGCCAGCGTATCACCCAGCCACTGCTCGTGGTCGAAGGCGATGTTCGTGATCACACTGGCCACGGGCGTCACGATGTTGGTGGCATCCAGGCGCCCTCCCAAACCGGTCTCCCAGACGACGAGATCGCACTGTTCCTCGGCGAAATGACACAAGGCCATGACGGTCACCGCCTCGAAGAACGTGGGCCGCCGCTCGGCGGGCTCGTCCCGGATCGCAGCCCCAAGCTCGGCGACGCGGCGGACGATCTCGGCCTCGGGGATCAGACGGCGATTGACCTGGATGCGTTCTCCGAAACGCACCAGGTGCGGCGACGTGTAGAGCCCGACCCGCAAGCCCGTGGCGCGATAAACGTTCTCGAGCATGGCGCACACCGACCCCTTGCCGTTCGTGCCGGCCACGTGGATGAAGCGCAGGCGCCGCTCGGGCCCGCCCAAACGGGCCGCCAGCGTGCGGGTGGTGTCCAGCCCCGGTCTGCAACCGAACTGACGCAGACCATACAAGAAACCCAATGCTTCGTCGTAATTCATCCCAAGCGCCGATCGCGTCGCCGCCATGAAGCCGAAGCTACCAGCCGGCGCCTGCCGGCGGAAGCCTTCGCACCCTCCCATGGTCGGACGGTGTTGCGCCCGGCCGCTCCGTTCCCGGCCGGCGGGACCGGGCGTTTCCATCGCGTATCGTTCCCACGCGGTCGTTGACGCGGCGGAGGGCGACTGCAACACTGCGCCGCTCATGAAACCGAAGCCCAAATACCGGCGCATCCTCCTCAAACTCAGTGGCGAGGCCCTCGGCGGCGAAGCCGGAGTCGGCATCTGCCCCGAAGCCGTGCATGACATGGCCCGACAGATTCAGGAGGTGCGGGAGATGGGGATCGAGGTGGTCGTCGTCATCGGCGGCGGCAACATTTTCCGCGGCCTGCCGGGCAGCGAACGCGGCATTGAGCGGGCCACCGGTGACTACATGGGCATGCTCGCCACGGTCATCAATTCGCTGGCTCTGCAGGACGCGCTGGAGAAGCTGGGCGTCGCCACCCGGGTGCAAAGCGCGATTACGATGCATCAGGTTGCCGAGGCGTTCATCCGCCGCCGGGCCGTGCGCCATCTTGAAAAAGGCCGCGTGGTGATTTTCGGGGGCGGCACCGGCAACCCCTACTTCTCCACCGACACGGCGGCCGCGCTCCGCGCCAACGAAATCGGCGCCGAGGTCATCCTCAAGGCCACGAAGGTCGATGGCATCTACGATTCCGACCCGAAGAAGAACCCCAAGGCCAGGCGCTTTGCCCGGATCACCTATCAGGATGCCCTCTTCCGCCAGCTCAAGGTGATGGATTCCACCGCCTTCTCTCTCTGCATGGACAATAAGATGCCCATCATCGTGTTCGATCTCTTCAAGCCACACAACCTCCGCCGCGTCGTCATGGGCGAGAAGGTCGGCACGCTGGTCACGGGTTGAGGCGCGGGCGCTACTCCTTTGCCGGCCCGGCGTTGCGGTCCGGGGGCTCCCGCCCGAGCAAATGGCGGACGAAGAAATCCTGCATCCGGCGTTGGGCATACGCCCCGCCCGCGCCGTGGCCCCCGCCGGGCACAACGAGCAGGTCGAAATCCTTGCCCGCCCTAATCAGAGCGTCCACGAAGCGATACGTGGATTCGGGCGGCACGTTGTTGTCCATTTCCCCGACAATCAGGAACAACCGGCCCCGGAGTCGGCGCGCGTTCTCGATGTTCGAACATTCGGCGTATTGCGGCCCCACCGGATAGCCCATCCACTGCTCATTCCACGAGGCCTTGTCCATGCGGTTGTCGTGGCAGCCGCAATTGGCCACCGCCGCCTTGTAGAACTCGGGGTGAAACAACAGCGCCCCGGCTGCGTTCTGGCCGCCCGCAGAGGTACCGTAAATGCCCACCCGGGTGATGTCGTAATACGGGTACTTCCTCGCCACAGCCTGATGCCAGAGGATGCGGTCCGGGAACCCGGCGTCCTTGAGATTCCGCCAGCACACGTCATGAAACGCCTTGGAACGGTTCGCCGTCCCCATGCCGTCCACCTTGGCCACGATGAAGCCCAGCTTGGTCAACGACTCGTAGCGGGGCCGCGCGCTGAAGGTCTTCGGCACAAACGATCCCTGCGGACCCGCATAGATGTCCTCCAAAACAGGGTATTGGCGGCTCGGATCGAAATCGTGCGGCCGCACGAGGATGCCCCAGATGTCCGTCCGGCCGTCCCGACCTTTCGCCACGAACACCTCCGGGGGCGTCCACCCCTCCTCCTGCAGTGCCGTCACGTCCGCCTCTTCCAGCGGGCAGATGAGCGCCCCATCGGCAACCCGTCGCAGCTCATGCCGGGGCGGCATATCCACGCGCGAATACGTGTCGATGAGAAACCGCCGGTCGGGCGAGTATTGCACCGAGTGCTGCCCGTCCCCTGCCGTCAGCCACACCAGCCCGCTGCCGTCGAGGTTCACCCGCCCGTAATGGACCAGATAGGGATCCTGCCCTGCAAACACACCGCTGGCCTGAAACCACACCTGGCGGTTCGTCTCATCGATCCAGTCCAGTCCGCGCACGACCCACTCGCCGGAGGTGATGGGATTCCGCAGCCGCCCGGCCACCGCATCGATCAGGTAGAGATGCCGCCAGCCGTTGCTCTCCGAAGCGTAGATGATCTCATCGGAATTCGTCAGCCAGTTGACCGGACGCACTCCGACGTTCTCCGTATGCGCAGTCCAGATGAAGGTCTCGGTCTTTTCATCGATGAGATTGCGAACCGCCCCCGAGGCGACCTCGATTTCGATGACGCGGAAGCGTTGGTGCCCCCGGTCCACCTGCTGATAAGCAAAGCGGCTGGCCTCGCGATTCCATCGCAGTCGCGGCCGCAGCCATTCGTGCTCGAAGCGATCCACCTCGGGCCGGAGCCGCCGTCGGCTCGCCACGTCGAAAACGTT
>DATLZF010000079.1:0-3292 GCA_035574135.1 Candidatus Methylomirabilota bacterium | reverse complement strand
GCGTCGGCTTCTGGGCCCGTTTCCTCGCCACGCTGCTCGACTTCGCGCTGGTGGCCACAGTGGTGACGCTCCTGGGTGCGCGCCGCGCGTTTCTGCCGGTCTGGGTGATTTATCACATGGCCCTGTGGGCGTGGCGAGGCACGACCCTGGGCGGAATCGTGCTGGGTTTGAAGATCGTGCGGACGGATGGCTCGCCGCTGAACGCGGCCGTGGCCATCGTGCGCGCGTTGGCCGCGTTCTTCTCGGCGCTGGTCCTTTTCCTGGGCTTCTTCTGGGCCGGATGGAGCCGCGAGCGCCAGTCGTGGCACGATCGCATTGCCGGCACTCTCGTCGTGCGGATGCCGAAAGGCGCGTCGCTGGTGTGAGTGCCGCCCGGCCGCCTAGCGCCTGCCGCCAAGAATGGCTTTGCGGCAGTGGAACGCCTCGGCGTAGCCGCTGGGCGAGTGACACTCGACTCCGCGCAGGCGCATCAGACCCAGGAACGTTTCGTCGGTGAACCAGTCGTTGTCCGCCTGACTGGGGAAGCCCCGCCGCAGCCACGCCAGCTTCTTCCGGCAATGCGCCTTGGAAAGGGGGACGAAGAAGTTCGGCCGCCCGAGATCGCCGTCATACTTCGGGATCTCGTACTCGAAGATCAGGTGGTCCCGGAACGTGTTCCAAGTGAGATCCGACACGGTCCGGTGATCCTGATGGCGATCTTCCCGATAATGCGTGAAGACGATGTCCGGCCGGAACAGGGGCTTGAGTTCCTCGAAGAACTCCTTGAGCTCCGCGCCCACAAACGGGAAGAAGCCGTCGCGGAAATCCTGCACGAGCACCGAACGGCGACGCGCCGGGCGCAGAAAGCGGGCTGCGCTGGCCTCCGCCTCGCGTTTGCGCACCGGGCTGGCGCTGAGCACCACCCAGAGCACCTCGACGGCGTCGTGGTCGTCCAGCCATTGGAGCAGCGTGCCACCGCAGCCGATCTCGATATCGTCACTATGGGCACCCAGGGCCAGCACGCGCAGGGGCTGGCCGGGTGGACGGAGCAGGTCAAGGTTCAACATGGGCGCGAGCGTTGGGGGGGAAATCACCGGGCGGGCCGGGCGCGCGCCGGCGGCGTCTTCCAGAACTCCCACGGCGCCTGGCCGCTGCGGGCGAGGTCTTCAAGCCGCTGCCGGTCCTTGTAGGTATCCATGCAGGCCCAGAAGCCGTCGTGCTGATAGGCCAGCAGCCGGCGTCGGCGGATCAGCCTCTGGAACGGTTCTTCGACGAGTTCTTCGCCGGGCCGCAGATACTTGAAAATCTCCTGGCGGAAGATGAAGAAGCCACCATTGATCCGCACGTTGGCCGACCGCACGTCGGCGATGCCCGTCACCTGGCCGCCGGGCCGGGCGCTGACGAAGTGGAAGAAGACGTTGGGGCGGATGGAGACGAAGCTCGCCACGGCGTCACGCCGCCGGAAGTGCGCCAACTGCCGATCCAACGACACGTCGGACAGTCCGTCCGAGTAGTTGGCCAGGAACATTTCCTCGCCGCGCAGATAATCCCGCACCGCGTAGAGCCGCTCGCCCACGCAACTGTCGTGGCCGGTATCCACGAAGGTGATCTTCCAGTCCTGAATGTCCCGGGTGAGCAGCTCCAGCCGACGCCCGCCCTCGGAGAGGGTGAAGTTGTTCGACAGACACTCGTTGTATTCCAAGAAGTATTGCTTGATGAGGTCGCCCCTGTAGCCAAGGCAGAGGATGAACTCCTTGTGACCGAAGTGGGCGTAGTAATTCATCACATGCCACAGGATCGGGCGGTAGCCGAGGTTGACCAGCGGCTTGGGGGTGTTGTCGCCCGCCTCACGCAGGCGCAGGCCGAGGCCACCGCAGAACAAAACCACTTTCATCGTCGCCATTGTCCTTTTCTCCACGTTGTCCGCCGCCTCACCCGGCCGCGTCGATCACCTCCACCCGCGGAATGGGCACGACGAACCTCCCCCCCCAACGCCCGATGTGGGCCATCTGCTGCGTGATCTCTTTCTTCAGGTTCCACGGCAAGATCAAGACATAATCCGGCCGTGTCCGGTCGATCTGTTCGGGGGGATAAATGGGAATGTGCGTTCCCGGCGTGAACTTGCCGTGCTTGTAGGGGTTGCGGTCCACGGTGTAATCAAGGAAGTCCGTGCGGATACCGCAGTAGTTGAGGAGCGTGTTGCCCTTGCCGGGCGCGCCGTAACCCACCACCGTTTTCCCTGCGCGCCTGGCCTGGATCAGAAACTCGAGCAGGGCGCGCTTGGTCTCCTTCACCTGCTCGCCAAAACCGGAGTAGTGCTCGAGGCGGGTGAACCCGGCCGCAACCTCGCGCGCCCGCAAGGCTCCCACCCTCTCGCTCACCGCGCCCGCCGCCTCGCCATGCCGGGCATAGATGCGCAGCGAGCCGCCGTGCGAGGCCAGCTCCTCCACGTCGAAGAGCACCAGGCCGTGCGCCGCGAAGATTCTCTCCACTGCCAGCAGCGAGAGATAGGAGAAATGTTCGTGGTAGATGGTGTCGAACTGGTTGCCCTCCATCAACCGCATCAGGTGCGGAAACTCCATGGTGATGACGCCGTCGGGCTTGAGCAGAATCTTCGCGCCCGCGACGAAGTCGTTGATGTCGGGCACGTGCGCCAGCACGTTGTTGCCGAGGAGCAGATCAGCCTGTCGGCCCTGCGCGGCCAGCTCGGTGGCCGTCTGCACACCGAAGAACTTCATCACGGTGGGAATCCCCTTCTTGACCGCCACGGCCGCCACGTTGGCGGCCGGTTCCACGCCCAGACACGGAATGCCGCGCTCGACGAAGTTCCGCAGGAGGTAGCCGTCGTTGCTGGCGATCTCGATGACCTGGCTGCGCGCGTCCAACCCCAGCCGCGGCACGATCATGTCCACGTAATCGCGGGCGTGCTTGAGCCAGGAATCCGAGTAGGAGGAGAAGTAGGCGTATTCGGTGAAGATGTCCCCAGGGCTGACGTACTCCTGCAACTGCACCAGGAAACAGTGGCCGCAGACATACGCACACAACGGATAAAACCGCTCCATGCAGTTGAGCTGCTCGGGCGTCAGATACGTCTCGCACAAGGGCGACATGCCCAAATCGACGAACACGTGTTCGAGCGGTTTCCCGCAGAATCGGCATCCACTCATGCAGCTTCTATCGGATCGGACGGACTTCACTCAACCACCGTGGTGGATGCTGGCAAATGGCGCCCCGGGCCGCCAGCCTCGAATGACACCGCCGTCGCACAACACCATTGGCGGCGCACGTCTCGCTTCCTCAACCGCCCGCCGCC
>DATLZF010000078.1:0-14407 GCA_035574135.1 Candidatus Methylomirabilota bacterium | reverse complement strand
CTGGCGGTCCGCCAGCGGACCACCGGCGCGGCGCAGCACGGCGCGCACCCGGGCGACCAGTTCCCGCGGGCTGAACGGCTTGGTCACGTAGTCGTCGGCGCCCAGTTCCAGCCCGAGCACTCGATCGATTTCCGCCGCCTTGGCGGTCAGCATGATGATGGGCACCGCCGACGTGCGCTGGTCCCGCCGCAGGATCTTGCACACCTCCATGCCGTCCACTTCCGGAAGCATGACATCGAGGATGATGAGGTCCGGCAGAACGTCGCGGGCCCTTTTCAGGGCTTCCTCTCCGTCAGACGCAGTGATCACGTCATAACCCGCTCCCTTGAGGTTGAACTCGATCAGTTCGAGGGCATCCGGTTCATCGTCCACCACGAGGATCTTAGCTTTCATACAGTCGGGGTTTTTTGGAGCGCAGGGCCGGAAACGTGCGATGCGCCGGGCGCAGGGCAGCGTGCCGGATGTCGCATCCTTCGTAGAGATAGACCACCACCTCGGCCACGTTGGTGGCATGATCTGCAATGGGTTCGAGGCTGCGGCAGACCACCATGAGATCCAGGCAATAAGAGGTGGCCGCGGGCCGCGCGGCCATGGCGGCGGCCAAGAGGGTTTGCAGACGCCCGTCCATGTCGTCCACCTGCCGATCCCGGGGAGTCACCGCCCGCGCCTTGGCGGGATCCCGGTGTACAAAGGCATCCAGTGCGTCTTTCAGCAGGGCGACGGCAAGCGCAACCATGGAGCCAATGGCCGCAGTCTCTTGCAACCGGGGTTCCCGGCTCAACTCCAGGCACCGCCGCGAAGTGGTGGTGGCCTCACCTCCCACCCGCTCGAGGTTGTGCAGAATCGTCATCGCCGCCGTGATCAGCCGGGGTGCGAACGGCGGGGGGCACAGGGCCAGCAGGTCTAGGGCGAGTTCGTCGATCTCGAGATCGAGATCGTCACTGAAACCGTCCTCCTCTCCGGCGCGTCGAGCCCGGTCATCATCACGCCGGACGAGGGCCTTTACCGAGCGATTGCCGGCCGCGTCCGCGTGGCCGGTCATGAGTATGATCCGCTCCTTCCGGCGGGCGATCCCCGATGGCAAATCCTCAGGCACGATGACAGCGCGCGAACACCGGGCAAGCAGAGCCAACCGCCACGGAAATGGGAACCCAATTCTTCGGCCGTCGCCCGCTTGGCACGTCCCCCGGGCCCGGTCCCCGGCTGGCCTCGGGACGCAAGCGCGTCCTTCCCTCTCCTTTCCGACCTCGAAGCTGTGACACGTGACGATCACCGGTCTTCCCCTTCCTACATCGATGTTACACCGCGGTGACGCGCAGGTCACATTCGAGGAACGTTCCCCGAGCCGGCGTGCCGAGGCCCCGGGGCCGAACAGGCTTGCCGCTGAGCGTTCCATCCGGCACGATGCCAAAGTCCCCGCAGCCGGGCCAGAAGGCCCAGCACCAGCACCACGTGCGTCCACGTCAGCAACACATTGTCCCGCACGTAGCGAAAGTGCGACACGCCACCTTCCTCCCGGGCAAGGTAGCGAACCGGCACGGGGCGGTTGATCGGCCGCACCCCGGCCCAGAACAGCCGCACGGCCACGACGGTGTCGAAATCATACCGGCGGCCGGCGCGAATGCTCTCCATGACCCGCAGACATTCCGTCACCGGATACACCCGGAAACCGAAGAGTGAATCCCCGATGCCGCCCCAGAGGGTTTCGACATTGGTCCACCAGTTGCCCAGGCGGCGGCCCCATCGCCGGGCTCGCGGCGCTTCCGGACCAAAGGTCGGCACCCCCAGGATCATCGCGCCCGGATTCTCCGCCGAGAGCCGCATGAACTCGGCAATGCAACCCGGCGGATGTTGACCGTCCGCATCCATCACCAGCACATGGGTGAAGCCGGCCTGTGCCGCCGCGCGCAGCCCCGAGAGCACGGCCGCCCCTTTGCCACGGTTGCGCTCATGGGTCATCAGCCGCAAGCCCGGCTCGGCGGTGGCCAGCCGTTCCACCTCCGCCCCGCTCCCGTCCGTGCTTCCATCCGTCACCACCCACACGGGGCGCCACACGCGCAGGGCGGCCTCCACCGTGGACCGGAGCAGCGGGCCGCTGTTGTAGCTTGGGATCAGCACGAGGTGCGAACGACTGACCGGCCGGGCTGCCTGGCCGCAGCCGGTGTCTTCGTTCGCCCTCGAGGGCGCCAGCGCCTCCCCGGATGGCGGCGTCCCGTTCGCCGGGCCCGGCGCGCAGATCACTTCGGCCTGTCTCTTCATTCCCATGAGGGCTTCGCCATCGCGGGAAGTATCGCGCCGCCATCGCGGCTCAGGCAAACCGGATTTCGCCGTCGAACGCGGGCCTGCCCCGGGCTTCACGCTTGCCAGCCCCGCGTGGAAACAGTCCTCTTGTGCCGATGCGCAAAGCACCGAAATTCGTGCTCGTCCTGGTCACCGCCCCCAATCGCCGCGTGGCCCGGCGACTGGCCACGCTGGCCCTGAAGAGCCGCCTCGTGGCCTGCGCGAATCTCTTGCCGGGCGTCGAGTCTCACTACTGGTGGCAGGATCGCCTCGAAACGGGGCGCGAAGTGCTGATCGTTTTCAAGACGACGGCAACCGCCGCCCGGCGGCTCGAACGGGTCATCCTCGAAGCTCACCCCTACGAGACCCCGGAATTCATCGTCGTGCCCATCAACGCCGGTTCGCCCCGTTACCTCGACTGGATCACGGCCAACACACGGGTGCCATGAAAGGCGCTGGTTTGAGGACGGGAATTGTGGCCGCCACGCTCGCCTTCGTCGCGGGCTGGTGGCTCGGCGGGCAGAAAACCGAAATCGCATCGCCACGGAGCACGCCAGCCCGGCCAGCGCCGCTTCCCACCCCCGCGCAAGCGCCCGGCACAACGACCGCGTCCCGTGGCAGCGAACTGGCCCGCTCCGTCTGCGGCACCTGCCATCTCGTGCCCGAACCGGCGTTGCTGACCAAGACGGAGTGGGCTCACCACGTCCTGCCGGAGATGGCGCGCTGGCTGGGACTCGAGGCCGTGGACTTCGAGAGCCGCAAAGACGGCCGCCTGCTCCAGGCCGCCGGCATTTATCCCCCGTCGCCGGTGATCTCGGTCGAGGACTGGCTGGCCATCTGGGACCACTACGTGTCCGCCGCCCCCACACGGCCCGTCCCCCCCCCGCCCAAACCGGCGACCGACGGCGTCACTCCCTGGTTTCGCGCCCGCAAGATGAACTTTCACACCGGCCTGCCCGCTATTTCGCTGGTCAAGATTGACGCCCCCCGACGCCAGCTCCTCGTCGGCGATGCCTTTGCCAGCCTGCTTGGCGTTGTGGACATGCACGGCGCGGTGTCGCGCCGCGTGCGCGTCCCCGGTGCGCCAGTACACGCGGCCGTCGGCGAACGCGGCCTGCACGTCACCCTCATCGGCCAGATCTATCCCTCCGACGCGCTCGACGGCGCCGTGGGCTACGTCGCCCACCAGCAAGGCGACGGCGCCGAGATCGTGCTCGATCACTTGCGCCGGCCCGTTGCTACGGCCGTCGGCGATGTGAACGCCGACGGGCGCGCCGACCTCGTTGTCTGCGCCTTCGGCAACCGGTTGGGGCGGCTGTCCTGGTTCGAGGCCATGGACGACGGATCGTTCGAGGAGCATCCGTTGCTGGAACAACCCGGTGTGGCGCACGCCGAATTGCGGGACCTCAATCACGACGGCCGCCCGGACCTCGTCGTGCTCCGCGCCCAGGCGCGGGAAGGCATATCGCTTTTCCTGAACGAGGGCGCCGGCCGGTTCACCCATCGGCCCGTCGTCGAGCAGCATCCCGCCTTCGGCTACACCTCGCTGGTCATCGCGGACGTCAACGGCGACGGCCACGACGATTTGCTCACTGCCAACGGCGACAACGGCGATCATCCGACCCCGCACAGGAGCTACCACGGCGTACGCCTGCTCACCGGCGACGGCCAGGGCCGGTTTCAGCAAACCTGGTTCCACCCCCTCGAGGGGGCCTACAAGGCACTGGCCGCTGATTTCGACGCCGATGGCGACGTGGACATTGCCGCCATCGCCTACTTTCCCGACTTCACGGCGTCGCAGGTCGAGGCAGCCTTGGTGTTCGAGAACCAGGGCCGCCTCCGCTTCGTGCCCCGCGCCCTCCCGGAGGCCGATGCGGGCCGGTGGATGGTGATGGACGCCGGCGACCTCGATGGCGACGGCGACACGGACCTCGCCCTGGGATCTTACCTGGCCGGGCCCACCACCATTCCGGTGCCCTCCGCCGTCCGCGAACGCTGGCGCACGGCCGGTGCCGCCGTCCTGCTCCTCGAAAACGTGTCGCGACATGCCGGGGCGCGTTGAGCCTTCCCACATTGCTGCGCACGCCGCCTCGGCGCAAAGCCCGTCCTCCTGCCGGGGCAACGCCGCTGCGTCAAGTGCGGCGCCTGCCCCGGGCAATGCGGGCAACGCCCTCGCAACTGTCCTGTGGCGCCTCCTTTTGCCCTGTCTGATGGCCTCCACCTCCGGCTGCGAAACGGCGCGCTACTACGGCCAGGCCATCGCCGGCCAATGGCAGATCCTTTCCCTGCGACAGCCCATCGCACGACTGCTCGCGGACACCAACACGCCTCCAGACCTCCGGCGCCAGTTGCAACTGGTCATGCGGCTGCGCGCGTTCGCTCAACACGAACTCAAGCTGCCCGTGGATGGCCACTACGATCGCTACGCGGACGTGCGCCGTCCCTACGTGGTGTGGAACGTTTATGCCGCACCCGAGCTTTCCCTCGCCGCCAAGTCATGGTGGTACCCCTTCGTCGGCTCGCTGGAGTATCGCGGTTACTTCGCCGAAGCGCCCGCACACCGGCACGCCGAGCGCCTCCGTGCCCGCGGCTTCGACGTCTTCGTCGCCGGCATCGAGGCGTACTCAACCCTCGGGTGGTTCGAGGATCCGATCCTGAACACGTTTGTCTTCGACGAAGAACACCAACTGGCGGACCTGCTCTTCCATGAACTGGCCCATCAGCGCGTGTTCCTGCGGGGCGACACGGACTTCAACGAAGCCTTTGCCACCGCCGTGGCCGAAGAAGGCGTACGGCGCTGGGTGGCAGCACGGGCCGATCGTGCCGCCCGCCGACGTCACGAGGAGGCGCGGCAACGCCACGCACAATTCGTTCACCTCGTCCTGCGGGCACGTCGCGAACTCGAAACCCTCTATGGCGAAGCCGCCGAGGCACGGCAAGCGCACGCCTCAACGACGCCTCCGCCGCCCGACATCCGACGCGCCAGCAAGGCAGCCATCATCGCTCGACTCCGACAGGACTATCAGGCCCTCAAGGCCCAATGGGGCGGTTACACCGGTTACGACACCTGGTTCGACTCGCCCATCAACAACGCGCAGATCAACACCGTGGCCACCTACTACGATCTGGTGCCCGGTTTTCATGCCCTGCTCGCCCGATGCGGCGGAGAACTCGAGGCCTTCTACCGGGAGGCGGAGCGGCTCCGCAAGCTTCCCGAAAAGGAACGCCATCAATGGTTGCGTGCTCTGGCCAGCGAAGCCACCGCGGCCACATCCTCTGCCGACGCGCCCACGCCCACGTCCTCCTCACCGTGAAATCCAGCCCCGCACACCGCCCTCCGGATGCCCATTAGACGGAATCAGGCCCGCGTCACCGGCACGGTGATGGTTGGCTGGCCGGCAGCCTGCCCGCCCCACAGCCCGGTCGCAAGGCGCCCGTGCCGGGGGCCCGGGCGAGGCTGTGCCAGGGACACAGCCGGGCCCAGCGCACGTGGCCCGAACACGGCCCCGGGGCTGCCCCGGCTGCTCATCGCCCACGCCTGAAGCCCCTCCCAACCGAGCGCTCGCCCCCGCGTACCCCCTTGGCTCGGTTGAACGGTCAATTCCATTCGCCTCGTATGATTCGCCTCGTATGCTTGAGATCAACGGCGCGATGCGAACTCGGGGCTTGTGAAACGCGTCCCAGGCTGGTATTGAATGGGGCGCTCAACCCAGCCTTCCCAACCGGTGGTCCTCGAACGGGTTTGCCTGCGGGAGTCGGGTCTGCGCGTCAAAAAGCAAAGCCGTGCCGGTGTCGTGGTCGTAACAATTCGGTCAGCATTCCTTCACCAATCACCATGAAGTCATTCTTTCCTGCCATTCTGGTCCTATCGCTGTCGGCCCTCGGCGAGCTGCCGGTCCAGGGAGCCAGTCCGCTGGTCATCTCGGAATTTTTGGCCAGCAACAACCGCGGTCTGGTGGACGAGGATGGAGTGCGTTCGGACTGGATCGAGATCCGCAACGTCAGCAACGGCCCGGTCAACCTGGAGGGGTGGTATCTGACGGACTCGGCCGGGGACCTGAAGCGGTGGCGGTTCCCCGCGACGAACCTGAACGCCGGTGCGTATCTCATTGTGTTCGCCTCGGGCAACGATCGCCGCGTGCCGGGCCGGCCGCTGCACACGAATTTCCGTTTGGGCGCGGGCGGCGATTACCTGGCGCTGATCGAGCCGGACGGTTCCACCATCGCAACCCAGTTCGCGCCCCGCTATCCGCAACAGGCCCCGGATGTCTCCTACGGCTTTGGCGTGATTTCCAGCAACCTCGTTCTGATCCCAAGCAACAGCGTCGGCCGGGTGTTGATCCCAACCGACGGCGGCGCGGGGTTGGACTGGACCACGAATGGCTACGATGACTCGGCCTGGCTGGAGGCCACCAACGGCGTCGGCTATGGACCCGAGGGAGCCGTGGCGGTGGACTACGGCGCGGCGGTGTTGCCGACCGAACCGGTGGGCTTCTGGCGGTTGAACGAGACTCTCGGCCAGTTGACGGCCACCAACAGCGGGACGCTCGGCGTCAGCCTGGCCGGCACCTACCGCACCGGCGCCACCGTGGGTGGCAACGGCCCGCGTCCCCCCGGCTTTGCCGGATTCGAGGCGGACAACCGTGCGCCCACGTTCAATGGAACCAGCGGTTACATCAGCACGACCAGTCCCCTGTTGAACAATCGGGGCGCATTCACCATTGGCGGCTGGATCAAGCCCTCGGTCACCCCGGGGAGCCGGATCGGGTTGTTTGGCCAGAACGATTGTGTCGAGTTCGGTTTCATCAGCGGCACCACACTCCAATGCTGGACGCCGGGCGGCGGCTCCCTGGACGTGAACTATCCCTACCCGGTCAACACTTGGCACCATGTCGTGGTGGTCGGGGACGGATCGAATCTCCGCATCTACCTGGATGGCGTGCTGGCCGGGACTGGCGGGTCCGGCACGGCCAACTACGGCAGTTCGGGGAACAACTTCAACATTGGCGGCGGGGGCATCTTCGATGCCACGGGCAACTTCTTCAATGGGCAGATCGACGAGGTGGTGGTGTATCACCGGGCGCTGACTGCGGGAGAGGTACAGCGCCTCTACCAGGCGGGCTTGAGCCCGTTAAACGTCTCCGTGCGCCCCTTCCTCAACACGGACGTGGGCGGGATCATGTCCAACGTCAACGCCTCCGCCTACCTGCGCCTGCCGTTCACCATTGAAAACCCCACGAACATTTCCCTCTTCTCGCTCAAGCTGCGCTACAACGATGGCTTCGTCGCCTACGTCAACGGCCGCGAGGTGGCCCGCGCCAACGCCCCGGCCACCAACCAGTGGGATTCCACGGCCACCGGTGAGCACACGGCCGGCAACGTCGAGGAATTCCGCTTTGGGGTGGGCACGGACCTGTTGGTGCCCGGCCAGAACGTGCTGGCGATCCACGGCCTGAACGTCGCGGCCGGCGACGAGGATTTCCTGATCGCGGTCGAACTCGGCGCCACGTCCGTCCTGGCCGAGAGTCCCGTGGCGGTCTATTTCACCGCGCCCACGCCCGGCGAGGCGAACGCCTTCGGCGTCAATGTCCCCGGCCCCGTGATTACCGAGGTCACGCACACGCCCAACGTTCCCCGCGATGACGAGGATCTGGTGGTGACCGCCCGGCTGTTCCAGAGCTTCAACCCGGTCACCAACGTCACCTTGCGCTATCGCATCATGTATGGCAGCGAGCTGCCGGTGCAGATGTTTGACGATGGCCAGCATGGGGACGGCGTCGCAGGCGACGGCGTTTTCGGCGCCACCATTCCGGCCGCGGCCGCTTCGACCAACGGCCAGATGATCCGCTATTTCATCCGCGCGCTCGACAACAAGGGCAACGCCTCGCGCTGGCCGATCTTCGCGACGCCGAGGGAAACCGCCGAGTATCTCGGCACCATCGTCGATCCCACGAACGTGACGAGCAAGCTGCCGATCATCCACGTGTTCGTGAACCCGACGCAGCAGGGCGCCGTGGACAGTCAGGGAGGCGGCCCGGCCTCGATCTTTTACGACGGGGAGTTTTACGACAACGTCTGGATGGCGTTGCGTGGCAACACCACGGCGGGGTATCTGAAGAAGTCCCATCGCGTCGAGTTCAACAGCGAGCACGCCTTCCGGCACCCGGGGCCCGGCGGGCGCATCCGCAACACCTCCTTTGTGGCCGACTATCCCGACCCGACTTACATGCGGCAGGGCTTGTCGTTCTGGTTGTGCGACCAGATTGGTTCTCCTGCCCCTTTTTACTACCCGGTGCGCCTGCAGCTCAACGGTGTCTTCTATCAACTGGCCAACCACAACGACGTGCACGACGAGCAACTGCTCTCCCGCCTGGGCTACGACCCGCGCGGCGCGCTCTACAACGCCGCCGGCCAGGTCACCCCAGGGCGCGCCAGCACGGGGGGCTTCGACAAGAAGACGCGGCGCTGGGACAACGACAGCGACTACATGGCCCTGGCCACCGGCATCGCCGAGACCAACAACCTGGCCACCCGGTCCACGAACTTCTTCGAGATGTTCGATGTTCCCAACGCCATCAGCTACCTGGTGGCCGCCCGCTGGGTGCACGAGAATGACGATGTGTGGGCCAACATGAGCCTCTACCACGACAACGATGGGGATGATCTTTGGCGCATCATCGGGTTCGACATGAACCTCTCCTGGGGTGCCATCTTTTATGAGGGCAGCAATCCGGCCGTCATCGAGGGCGTGCAGGCCACCAACGACATTCACAAAGCGCACCCGCTCTACGGAGGTTCGGCCACCCCGGCCCTGAACTCCGGCAATTACAACCGCGTTTATGACA
Source organism: Candidatus Methylomirabilota bacterium (assembly GCA_035574135.1). Lineage (GTDB taxonomy): Bacteria > Verrucomicrobiota > Verrucomicrobiia > Limisphaerales > DATLZF01 > DATLZF01. Next base: position 5,282 of record DATLZF010000078.1, on the reverse strand, counting down.
CCGTGTTCCTCGTGCCCGAGCTGCGTCAGATGTTCCTCCGCCGCCTGCGCTCGGTGATGGACCAGTGGGTGCAGCCCCCCGACACCCATCCGCTGGCCCTCAAATTCGAGAAGAAGATTCGGGACTGGCGCGACCTCATCGCCGAGGAAGCCGCCACGGACCGCGCCCGCTGGGGCTGGCCCGCCAAGGGCGGCCAGTGCAACTTCGACCCCGGCATCGAATTGTTTCCGGGCGTGGACGCGATGATCAACGAGTTCGTCGTCAAACGCCGCATCCATTTCTACGGCAAGCATTGCATCACCAACACCGCCCTGCCCATCGGCATCACCAAGGCCCACAACGCCGGCATTCCGTTGTCGCAACCGGCAGATGCCACCGTGCGGATCACCCGGGTGGAATACAATCCGTCCTCGGGCAACCAGGAGGAGGAGTTCATCTGCATCACCAACGGCAACCCATACGCGGTGGACATCTCCGGCTGGGAATTGAGCGGTGGCGTTCGGTTCACCTTCAAACCGGGAACGGTCATCCCGTCTAACAGCGTCCTCTACGTCTCGCCGAATGTCCGCGCCTTCCGCAACCGGGCCACTCCGCCCCGGCGTGGCATGGGTCTGTTCGTCACCGGACCCTACCGCGGCCAGCTCTCCGCCCGCGGCGAGTCGCTCCTCATCCATGATGGCGACCGCCTCGTCCACAGCAACAGCTTCGCGGGCAGCCCCAGCCTGGCACAGCAGTTCCTCCGCATTACCGAGATCATGTACAACCCGTCCCCCCTGCCCGGCCATCCCGCCGACGCCCAGGAGTTTGAATTCGTCGAACTGCGCAACATCTCAACCACTGAAACGCTCGATCTGACAGGGGTGAAGTTCACGTTCGGCACGCAGTTCGATTTCACCGGCGGCGCCGTGACGAGTCTGCCGCCCGGCGAGCGGGTGTTGATCGTGAAGAACATCGACGCCTTTACCGCGCGCTACGGCACCGGCCACAATATCGCCGGCCAGTACGACCGCTATCTGGACAACGCCGGCGAGCGGCTGACCTTGGTGGATGCCGCCAACGAGGAGATCCTTGATTTCGAATACAACGACCGCTGGTATCCCACCACGGACGGCCTCGGCCACTCGCTGGTGATCGTGGACGACCAGGCGGCTCCGGACTCCTGGGGTCAGAGCAGTCAGTGGCGGCCCAGCGGGATCGAGCAAGGCTCGCCGGGCGCCCACAATCCCACCACGCCCGGCTTCGCTCCGGTCATCATCAACGAGGTGCTGGCCAACAGCGACACCGCCCCGAGCGATTTCATCGAGTTGCTGAACCCGACGGACGAGCCCGCCAATGTGGGCGGATGGTTCCTGAGCGACGACTTCGCCCAGCCAAAGAAGTATCGCATTCCCAACGGCACCGTCATTCCCGCCGGCGAGTTTCTTGTCCTGACCGAGAGCCATTTCAACACCGCGGGGGTCGCCGCCATCCCCTTCTCGCTCAGTGCGAGCGGCGACGAGGTGTACTTGTTCTCCGGCGATGCCGACACGAACCTCACCGGCTACGTGTTCGGCTTCGCCTTCGGCGCCACGGAGGCGGACACCAGCCTCGGCCGCCACACGAACAGCGCGGGCGCGGTGCATTACGTGCCGCAGACAGCGCAAACGCCCGGCATGCCGAACCTGCCACCTGACACCCTTCCCAAGGTCCCGAACATCGTTATCTCGGAAATCCATTACCATCCCCCGGATTTTGCCTCCGGCGCCGACAACCAGCGGGATGAATTCATCGAACTGCACAACCGGACCGCCGCCACCTTGCCGCTCTACGATCCCTCCGCCCCAACCAACACCTGGCGCCTGCGCGGCGGCGTGGACTTCGACTTCCCGCCCAACGTCAGCATCCCGTCCAACGGGTTTGTGTTGGTTGTGAACTTCGATCCTGCGGACGCCGAGGCCCTGGCCGCTTTCCGCCAGGCGGTCGGCGCGCCGGAAACCATTCCCGTCTTTGGCCCCTACCAAGGCGTCTTGAACAACGATGCCGACGAAATCGAACTCAAACGCCCCAACCCGCCGGACGGCAGGGAAGTGCCTTACGTCACGGTCGAACAGGTCGATTTCGCCGACGCAGCCCCTTGGCCGGAGCTGGCGGATGGCACCGGGGCATCCCTGCACCGCATCGACCCCGGCACCTATGCCAACGACCCGATCAACTGGCGCGCGGCCGGGCCGACACCGGGAGCCTCCGCCGCGACCGGCGCCGCGCCGGTCATCACACAGCAACCTGCGGATACGGAGGGCATCGCCTCGGCTGGCGCCACGCTTTCCGTGGTCGCCACCGGCGCCGCGCCGCTGCGTTATCAATGGCGCTTCATGGGCAATGAAATCCCCGGCGCCGTCAGCCCCACGCTCGTGCTGAACAACCTCGAACTGGAGGACGCCGGCGAATACAGCGTGGTGGTTTACAACACAGAGGGCGCGACCGAGAGCACCAGCGCCACACTGCGGGTCTTGCTCTCCTCTTACATCTTTCAGCAACCCACCAACGTGGCAATCCGCCCCGGCGCCAATGCCACCTTCGCCATCGCCGCCACCAGCGGCTCGCCCATCCGTTACCAGTGGAAGTTCAACGGCCAGCCCATCCCCGGGGCAACGAACACCTCGCACACGATCCTCGGCGCGCAACTGGCCGACGACGGCTACTATTCCGTCGCGCTCACCGACGACGTCGGCACCTTGGAAAGCCGGGCCGCGCGACTGACCATCCTGATCGATCCAACGATCGTTGTGCAGCCGTTGCCGGCCGACGTGGCGCCCGGCTCGGATGTGGTGTTGAGTGTGCAAGTCACCAACACGGCCACCCTCCCGGTGGGCTTCCGCTGGCGGCGCAACGGCAGCTCCCTTGTCACCAATATCCTCGACAGCCGCACCGCCTACTTCGTCGTCACAAACGTGCAGAGCAGCAACCTGTGGGACGTGGTCGTCTTCAATCAGGCTCGCGCCGGCGGACTGCAAAGCACCAGGGTCGCAGTCAAGCCGACGTCGGATCGAGATGGCGACGGCATCCCCGACACTGCCGAAACGGCTCTGGGGCTGAATCCCGACAACCCGGGCGACGCCCTCGTGGATACGGATGGCGACACGCTGACCAACAAGGAGGAGTACGTCGCGGGCACCGACCCGCAGGATCCGCAGAGCTATCTCAAGGTGGATCACATCGGCGGCGGCGCCTCCGCGAGCATCACCTTTAGTGCCGTCGCCGGGCGGACCTACACGGTCCAGTTCTCGGACGATCTGAAGTCAGGTCAGTGGACAAATCTCGGCAGCGTGCCCGCGCGAAACGCCAATCACACCCCGACCCTGGTTGATCCCCATCCGAGCCCCGCCCGGGTGTACCGGCTGGTCACGCCGTATCAACCGTGACGCCACGGCTCCGCGCCGGGAGGGGCGATCCTCCCGGCGCGCGCGGCCTTGAAACCGCATTAAGGGTTGAGATTCCTCCGCAACGGTTCGCGCTTCGAACTCCTGAGCACGGCAGCCGGCGTCCCGAGGCACCGGCCCTCCGCAGCCTGAAGGCGTGCGCCAGCTTCCGGCGGGCTCCCTTGGAACGCTGGTTCGCAGGCCACAGCGGACGGCGGCCGCTCCAAAGTCAATCTGGCTTCAAGCGACGCGCCTGCCGCGCTCGGATTGAAACCAATGAATGAGGCTCTCGAAGATGAGCCGCCCGTCGTCGCTGCCCAGCAACGGTTCGCAAGCGTTCTCCGGGTGCGGCATGAGGCCGGCCACGTTGCGGCGCTCGTTGCAGACACCCGCGATGTTGAGCAATGAACCGTTGGGGTTCGCCGGGTCCGTCAGGGCCCCGGTTGCATCGCAATACTGCCAGAGAATCTGCCGGCGCGCCTGCAAAGCCGCCAAGGTCGCGTCATCCGCAAAGTAACACCCCTCGCCATGCGCGATCGGCACGCGCATCAGGCGCCCTTCCGGAATGCGGTTGGTGAACGGGGAATCGGGAGTCGCCGTCTTCAGAAAAACATGCTCGCACCGGAACTGCAGCGAGCGATTGCGAATCAACGCCCCCGGCAAAAGCCCGGCCTCGCAGAGGATTTGAAACCCGTTGCAGATGCCCAGCACCAGGCCGCCCTGCGCGGCAAAGGCCCCGACGGCCTGCATCACCGGGCTGAAGCGCGCGATGGCGCCCGTCCGCAAATAGTCGCCGTAGCTGAACCCTCCTGGAACAATGACGGCATCCGCTTCACCCAGGGAGGATTCCTTGTGCCAGACCAGGCGTGTGCGATGACCCAAAACATTCCGCAGAACATGCACCACATCCTGGTCACGATTCGAGCCGGGAAACTGAAGCACAACGAAATTCATCGCAGGAAGCGCGCCGTGGAGGCGGGACGTGGGGAAAACAGGCAGGCTTCGTTCTTCATTCGAGTTCCAGCCGGTAGTCCTCGATGACCGGGTTGGATAGAAAGCGGTGGCAGGCCTCGTCGAGCTGCCGGCGCGCCTGATCGCGATCGCAGTCCTGCAGCTCGACCTCGAGATACTTGCCGACATGCACCGCGGCAATGCCGGCATAGCCCATGTGCTCCAGCGCGCTCTGCACCGCCTTGCCCTGGGGATCCAGCACGGCTTTCTTCGGAGTGATGATGATCTTTGCTTTCATTCGGGCGCGGGAGAACCCGCGCGGCGGCGGCATGTTGGGGAAAGGGTCGGAACGTGGCCAGCAGTTTTTTGATTGCGCCGCGGGCGCCGTGGTTTCCCCGTCACCTGTCAGGCGATTCAATGGCGCGGACGTGCGTCCAGAGCCGCCGGGCGAACGTTATTCCGGGAGCAGAACACCGGATTAAATCCGCCCTCTGGCCATGCCGATAATCACAGCAAGCAGTGACGAGCGGCCCGAGAGCGAGCAAGTGGCGGGACCGTTGTCGGCCGTTGGGGTTGATCCGGTCAGCCGCTGGACGAACAATGAAAGAACGCCAAGTGCAGTCGCAGCGCGTGAGCCTCCGCCCCGCATGGAACGGCGGCGCCTCGTTCGATGTGAAACTCATCCACCGGCCGGCGGGAAAGCGCGCGGCTCGGATTCACCAGACTCACTTCCTTTGTCCCGCCACCGCATCCAGCGTAGCGGCGCCGTCATCCCTCCCTCCAACACCACATCCGGCCCGAGTGCGTTACCCTTAGCCCGGATATTTCACACTTCGCATCAAACGCCCAAAGCCTGTAGCCGACGGCAGCACGCCCACGCCGCCCGGACCGCCGCCTCACGGCGGCGGCGGCTACCAGGAGTGTGCAATATCC
>DATLZF010000077.1:0-3416 GCA_035574135.1 Candidatus Methylomirabilota bacterium | reverse complement strand
CCTCGGCACCGCGCTCTTCGGTCCGCGTCCCACCCTGCGCCGCCCCTCCGCCACGGAAGAGGGTCCGTAACCGCGCCCGGGCGCCGACCGGTCAGCCTCCCGGGAGGGTTCAACCGATCGGAACAAACCAATCGCTTACCGCGCTACTCGGCCATCTCAGCCGCAGCGATTTCTTCGTCCCGAAGATAGCAGGCCGGATCGGGCGCCCAGAGGTTGCCGTGGACCTGCACGGCCCGAACACGGAAGCCACCGCCGCAGAGATCAAGGAAGCGGCAGCGGGCGCATTTGCCCTCCAGCCGGCCATTGCGAGCACGCAAGGCGGCCAGCGTGTGGTTGCCGGAGTCGGTCCAGATCTGGCTGAAGGGACGTTCCTTGACGTTGCCCAGCGTGAGGCTCTGCCAGAACTGGTCGGGGTGAACGTTGCCCTGGGTATCGATGTTGCCGATGCCGGTGCCGCTGCCGTGGGCGCCACCGCCATTCCAGCGGAGCAGACCGCGCACTTCCTCCGCACGCGGCGAGTTCTCCGCCCGCAGCCGCAGGTAGAGATACGCCCCGTCGGCGGGCTGATCGACGGTCAGCACTTCGCGCGGACGTCCCTCCGCCGCCCAGCGCGCGGTGCGGTCGATGATCTTGTCCACCGCCGCGCGCGTCTGCTCGTGCGTGACATCGACGACGTTGCTACCGCGTCCGCTGTAAACGAGGTGATAGAAGCAGACGCGGTCGATGTCCTCGGCCTCGATGAAGTCGAGGATGCGATCGAGGTCGGCGACGTTGTGGGCCGAGAGGGTGAGGCGCAGGCCGACCTTTTGCCCGACGGTCTTGCAGTGGCGGAAGGCCTGGACTGTTTTCTCGAATGCCCCTGGCCGACCGCGAAAGTGATCGTGCGTGGCGCCAATCCCGTCGAGCGAGATGCCGACATAGGCGAAGCCGATCTCCCGGAGCCTTTGCGCGGAGGAGCGATCGATGAGGGTGCCGTTGGTCGAGAGCGTAAGGCGCAGGCCTTTGCTCCGCGCATACGCGGCGAGGTCGAAGAAGCGCGGGTGAATGAGCGGCTCGCCGCCGGACAGCAGCAGGCCCGGCACACCGAATTGCGCCAGATCGTCCACCACGCCACGGCACTGGTCCCACGTGAGTTCGCCGGGATACTCGCGGGCGTCGGAATCCGAGTAGCAGTGGATGCACTTGAGGTTGCATCGGCGGGTGATGTTCCAGACGACGATGGGCTTGCGCCCGGCGGCGGTGCGCGGCGCGCCGTGGCCCTGTCCGTAACGGAGGGCGTCGGCGGATTGCGACAGGCCGCAGTAGAGCTTGGTGATGTTGATCATCGGGATTTCAATCTCTCCGGACGGCGGGTTCGGCGCACAACAGGAATTGGCGTGAGTCGGACCTGTTTTGCTCATCGCGATTCGGCTGGCGTCTCGGTTGATAGACGCAAAGGAGTTCTTCGCCGAGGTAATCGCCCGTCATCGCAAAGGCGCGGGCGCGCGAGCCGCCGCAAATGCCGTTGAACTCGCACCGGCCGCACTTGCCCTGGAGCAGGCCGGGATCGCGCAACTCGCGGAAGATCGGGCTGTGACGGTAAACGTCGAGCAACTCGTGCGTGCGCACGTTGCCGGCGGTGAGCGGAAGGAAGCCGCTGGGCTGGATGTTCCCGATGTGCGAGATGAAGACGAAGCCCTTGCCGTCGTTGATGCCCAGGGGGGCGCGCGGGCCGGCGCCGCCGGTGCCACGGGTCTGCTGGAGGAGCACGCGCCGGTAGTGCTGGCCCTCGGTGGTCTTGATGTCGAACGGCGCCGTGAGGGACAGCCGGGCCAGGCGCTCGAAGAGATGTTCCATTTCGTCCGCGGTGAGCAGGTCATCGACCCGGCCGCGGCCGGTGGGCACGAGTTGGAACACGCTCCACAGCACGGGGCGAATATCTTCGAGCCGGCGCACGAACTCGTCGAACTCGCCGAGGTTTTGGCGCGTGAAGGTGGTGTTGATCTGCACGGGCACCCCGGCCCGCGCCGCGTTGGCGATGGACTCCATGGTCCAGTCCCAGGTGCCGGGCACGCCGCGGAAGCGATCGTGGGTTTCGCGGCGCGCGCCATCGAGGCTGAGCGAGATGCGTTCGACGCCCGCGGCCCGGAGACGGACGAGGTCCGCCCGCGCAAATTCGGGTGTGGCGCTCGGGCTCAGACTCACGCGCAGCCCGCAGCCGGCCGCGTGACGGATGAGGGATTCGAGATCCGGCCGGCGCATGGGATCGCCGCCCGTCAGCACGAACAGCGTGGGGCGGCAGCGGGCAACCTGCTCGATCAGACGATAAGACTCCCGCGTGTCCAACTCGAGCGGATGCCGGTTCGGCGTGGCCTCGGCGCGACAGTGCCGGCAGACGAGGCCGCAGGCGCGCGTCACCTCCCAAATCACGATGAACGGCCGCTCATCGAAGTTAAACCTTTTCACCGCGGCAACCTGACCGGTCCGAAGGGAGCCCGCCTTGATCTGAATCAATTGCCGACCGCGCACCGCCAAGCGGCGACAAACGTGACCCGGGTCAAAGAAGCAAACGGCCCTTTCACCGATTCTGAGACCAAGCATGGACCCGCGCCCACCATGCAGCGGAGAACGGGCCGGAACTCAACCAACATCGAGCCATGAGAACGACCACGAAAACGAAACCTCTCGCCGCGACGCTTTGCGCGGCATGTGTGGCCGGGGCCGCCCTGGCCGCGGAAACCGACGCGAACAAGAACGCCCCCAAGCCGATCGATCCCTCCATTCAGGGCGAGGAACAGGCCGTGTTGACCCAGCCGCCGCTTGTGCCGCCCCCGATCACACGCACTCACGCCACCAAGGTGATCGTGCGCCTCGAGGTGCGCGAGGTCGTGAAGAAACTCGCAGACGGCGTGGAATACCTCTTCTGGACCTTCGGCGGCGACGTGCCGGGCAGATTCATCCGCATTCGCGAGGGCGACCTGGTGGAGTTTCATCTGGCCAATCATCCTTCCAGCAAGATGCCGCACAACATCGACCTGCACGCCGTCACCGGGCCGGGCGGTGGTGCGGCGTCGTCCTTTACGGCGCCGGGACACGAGTCGCAGTTTTCCTTCAAGGCGATCAATCCCGGCCTCTATGTCTATCACTGCGCGACCGCGCCTGTCGGCATGCACGTGGCCAACGGCATGTACGGGTTGATCCTCGTCGAGCCGAAGGAGGGTCTGCCGAAAGTGGACCGGGAGTATTACGTCATGCAGGGCGACTTTTACACGATGGGGAAGTTTGGCGAGGAGGGCTTGCAGATCTTTGATCAAAGCAAGGCCGTGGATGAGCGACCGACCTACGTGGTCTTCAACGGCTCGGTCGGCTCACTGGTCGGCGACAAGGCCATCACGGCCAAAGTGGGCGAGACGGTCCGACTCTACGTCGGCAACGGG
>DATLZF010000076.1:0-4683 GCA_035574135.1 Candidatus Methylomirabilota bacterium | reverse complement strand
GTGCTCGGCGGCGTGAGCAGGAAGGCCAGGTCCGCGTGGGAAGCGTTGCTCGCGTCGCGTCCGCCGTTGCAGCGCCGGGACGGCGAGGTGCCGAATTACGAGCGCCGGCCCGAGCCGGTGAAGTATCAGTTGCCGCTCTCGCCGCGTGACTCGATGCGTTACACGCAGGTGCCGGCGGACTTCTCGCTGCAACTGTTCGCCGCCGAGCCGGACATCGTGAAGCCGATCTACATGGCCTGGGATGAACGCGGTCGCGCGTGGGTCGTCGAGGCGCGGGATTATCCCCACAATATCGCTCCCGAAGGCGAGCCGGGCCGTGACACGATCAAGATCTGCGAGGACACGAACGGTGATGGGCGCGCGGACAAGTTTACCGTCTTCGCCGACGGGTTGAACCTGGCGACCTCGCTCGTGTTTGTGGACGGCGGCGTCATGGTGTCCGTCGCGCGCCAGATGATGTTCCTCAAGGACACGGACGGCGACGGCAAGGCGGACGTCCGCAAGCCCCTTCTGCCCGGCTGGGGCATTGGCGATACGCACGCGCAGCAGAGCAATCTCGCGCGCGGCTTCGACAACTGGCTCTACGGCACGGTCGGCTACTCAAACTTCCGCGGCACCGTGGGCGGGAAGGCGCTGCGGTTTGGTCAGGGCATTTTCCGCTTCAGGCCCGATGGTTCGGCGCTGGAATTCCTCCACCAGTTCAACAACAACACCTGGGGACTCGGGTTTAACGACCACGGCGACGTCTTCGGCTCCACCGCCAACGGAAATCCCAGCTTCTACGGCTACCTGCCCGCGCACATCGTCGCGTCCACCCAGTCCGGCCCCGGTCGCCGTGGGGGAGGCGGCGATGGTTTTCGCCCCGGCTACCGGCTCGATGACAAGCCGGGGGAAACGCCACCGCCAACCGCCAACGTGCGCCGACTGCCGTCCGCCAAATCTCTCGCTCCCGGAATGCGCATGCATCCGAACACGCCCAATGTCCGCATGGTGGACAACTTCGGCGGATACACGGCGGCGGCGGGCCACGCCTTCATGGTCAGCGATGCGCTGCCCGCGCGCCTGCGGGGCAAGGCGCTCGTGACCGAGCCCACGGCCAAGCTGATCGGCATCATGGACATTCAACGCGATGGCGCGGGGTACAAGGTCCTCGACGGCGGAAACCTTCTGGCGAGCACCGACGAATGGATGTCGCCGATCTTCGCGGATGTCGGCCCGGACGGCGCGGTGTGGGTGATCGACTTCTACAGTTTCATCATTCAGCACAACCCCACTCCAAACCCACAGTCCGCCGGCATTCAGGCCACGACGGGGCCCGGCGGCGCCTACCGAACCGAGAACGACCTCCGCGACCGCGCCCACGGCCGAATCTATCGCGTGGTGTGGAAGGACGGCCCCCGCAGCCCCATTCACTCGTTGGCTCGCGCCAAGGCTTCCGAACTCGTCGCCGCGCTCGACAGCGGCAACCAGTTCTGGGCGATGACCGCGCAGCGATTGATCGTGGACAACCAGGTCACGGAGGCCGTCCCGGCGTTGAAGAAGCGCGTGCGTGCCGACGCCGGCGGCAAGGGCGCGATTCACGCCCTGTGGTCGCTCGAAGGCATCGGCGCGCTCGACAAGGACACGCATCAGGCCGCGTTGCTCTCCAAGGACGCGGCGCTGCGCCGCAATGCCATTCGCGCACTCCCGGCGAACGAGTCGGGCCGTCAACTCTTCTTCAGCAGCCCAGTGATCCAGGATCCGGACCTCATCACGCGCCAGGCCGCGTTGGTGAAGTTGCTGGAGTTCCCGACGACGCCTGAGATTCAGACCGTGGTGGCCCGGTTGCCGCGCACCGCCGTCAACAATGACGACCCGTTCCTGAATGACTCCGTCACGTTGCTCGGCCGCATTCACAAGGTTTCCGGGGTTGGGGAGAACGAGGTGAAGGTGGCGGCGGGCGATGCGAAGCGCGGGGAGGACTTGTTTCACAACAGTCCGGTGGCCGCGTGCGCGTCGTGCCATCAGGTCGGCGGCAGGGGCGGCGATGTCGGGCCCATCCTCGACGGCATCGCCGTGCGGGCGGACAAGGCGTACATCACCGAGAGCCTCATGGATCCGAACGCGAAGATGGCGAAGGGATTTGAGAGCCTGACCATCTCGCCGATGCCGCCCCTCGGTGTGCTGTTGAAAGAGCAGGAGGTGGCGGACATCCTCGCCTACCTCGACACCTTGAGGACGCCGCCGAAGGACGGCGTGACGGTGCCTGTGAAGAAACCGAACCCGTACGAGTAACGACGACGCCGCTTGCCGCATGATGATTCCCGATATGGTTGCTTGTTCCGAACCCCGTAGCAGCGGACGTGAGTCCGCTCCATTCCGCTCGGGGATAATGTCAGAGCCGACTCACGTCGGCTGCCACAATCAAAAGGCTGTTGGTGCCGGCTTTGGTTCGGCGAAACCATCGTCGCTTGCGTGCCTCCGCTCGTTGGGTGGCCTCGCGCTGGTCACGAGCGTTCTTCTTGCGACCACGAGTCCGGCCTTCGGCACCGATGCGGAGGCTGGCTCTGGAATCGGCCTGAAACTGATCACCGAAGGCATCGGTGCGCCCATCGCGCTGGCGCCATTCACGGACGGCTCCGGTCGCATGCTCCTCGCGGAGCAGAATGGCGTCATCCACCTGCTCGACCGCGATGGGCGGCGCGCCGCGCAGCTTTTTCTGGATGTGCGGCCCCGGATGGTGACGCTCAACAAGGGCATGGAAGAGCGCGGACTGATCGGCCTCGCCCTGCATCCGCAGTTCCATTCCAACCGGAAGTTCTATGTCGTTTACAGTGCGCCAAGGCGGGACAGCGCGCCGGAAAAGTGGGACCACACGGAGCGGTTGAGCGAGTTTAAGGCCGGCGCGGACTTTGCGTCCGCCGACCCCGCTTCCGAGCGGGTGCTGCTCGAGATCGACGAACCGGACTGGAACCACAACAGCGGGCGCATCGCCTTCGGCCCGGACGGGTTTCTTTACATGAGCGTGGGCGATGGCGGCGCGTACAACGACGTCGGCGACGTCGCTCGCGGACGCGGTCACCCGCCCGAGGGCTTCGGGCAACGGCTGGACACGTTGCTCGGCAAGGTGCTGCGGCTTGATGTGGACCGGGGGAATCCCTACGGCATTCCCAAGGATAATCCATACGCCGACGGCAAGAAGGGGCTGCCGGAAATCTTCGCCTACGGCCTGCGCAACCCGTGGGGCATGTCCTTCGACCGTGGCGGCCAGCACGATCTGATTCTTGCCGACGTGGGCCAGGATCGCTGGGAGGAGATCAATGTCATCGTCAACGGCGGCAATTACGGCTGGCGCCTGCGTGAGGGGTTTGAAGGCTTCGATCCCAGCAACCCGCGTTCGGCCCCGACCAATGCCGCCACCGTGGGAGCCGATGGCAAACCGTTCGTGGACCCGGTGCTCGTGTACAAAACTCTCCGTGGACGCGGCACGGAGTCGAACGCGTTTGGCGTCACCGTCACCGGCGGCTACGTCTATCGCGGCAAGGCCATGCCGTCACTCGTCGGCAAATACGTCTTTGCCGACTGGTCGCGGAGCATGGGCATCGCGGACGGCACGCTCCTCGTGGCGACGATTCCGCCGGAACGCACCCCGGGCGCGCGTTGGACGGTGGAGCCGCTCGCGCTGAAGGATTATCCCAACGGTCGCATCAAGCTGTTCATCTGGGCGTTGGGCGAGGATGCCGAGGGCGAACTCTACGTGCTGGCCAATGGCATCAACTCGGCCTTCGGTACCCGCGGCAAGGTTTTCAAACTCGTGCCTCAATGAGCGACGTCATGCCCTCCCTGCTTGAGCGGATGCGATTCATGAAAACCTGCCTGACCCCGATGGCTGCGGCGGTCATGCTGGGATTGCTCCCGGTCGGCGCCCGTGCGGCGGACGGCTTGCGCCCGGATGCCGACGGTTACATTCGCGACTGGCTGATGCTCGCCCCCATCCCGCTACCCGAAGATGAGCCGTGCGCCGAGGCCCTGCTCCGGGACCAGCTCCCGAACGAGGCCGCGTTGCGTCCCAAGGCGGGCGACAAGGTCAAGGTGGGCGGGAAGGAACTGACCTGGCGCAACGTCACCGCGGCCACGAACTACTTCGACTTCAACGAAACCCTGAAGTCGATCAACGACCACGTCGCCGGCTACCTGGTCACCTATGTCGAGTGCGACACCGACATGCCCGAGGTCATTCTTGCCGTGGCCAGCAACGACCAGGGCAGAATCTACTTCAACGGCGTGGACATCTACGCCTTCACCGAGGCGCGCCCGCTCATGCTCGATGCGGACAAGGGCAAGGTCACCTTGAAGAAGGGCACCAACGTCTTCGTGTTCAAAATCACCAACGAACAGAACGCCTGGCAGGGGGCGATGCGGCTGCTGGACAGGTCCGGCGCGCCGTTGAAGAACATCCGCATCAAACTCCAGCCCTGAGAGGAATCCCGTGAACCCACGTCATCGTATCTGCTCCTGCCTGCTGGCCGCGCTCGCCTTCACCGCGCCGTGGCCGTCCCTTGCCGCCGAGGCCTCCGCTGCGTTAAAGGACGCCTTCAAAGGGTACTTCCCCATCGGCACGGCGGTGAATCGAAGCATGGTGACCGGCGGCGCGGGCTTTCGCCGGAGCGCCGAGCAGAACGCGCAGGATGTCGCGCTGCTCAA
>DATLZF010000075.1:0-9344 GCA_035574135.1 Candidatus Methylomirabilota bacterium | reverse complement strand
GGCTCCTGCGCCCGCCTCGAGGCGCGAGGCGCCATTTTGATGGGCGGGGGCGGCGCCAGCAATTTCCGGGATGAACTGGGGCCGAGTCACCGGGATGAGCAACCCGTGTTGCTGTTAAGCGACGGCGCACGCGCGGCCCTCACCAACTGCTACATCATCAACACCGCCGGACAGGTCGGCAACGGTCTCAACGCCGACGTGACCTACGATCATTGCCTGATCCAGCGCGCTATCACGGCCGGCGAATACGAGGGCGGCACCGTCATCGTCAACCACTCGGCCTTGATCGAGTTTCCGGCGGACAACGGCGAGGTGGATGCGACCATCGCGGATTCGGACTACGACGGCATTTATTTCACCACCGGCACCCACATTCTGCTGAACAGCCTGTTGGGTTTCGCGAAAGACGACGCCATCGACTCGGGCTCGGGCGGCGCCGGCACCGTGGTGGTGAGCAACTGCTGGGTGGAGTCGGCTCTCCACGAGGCGCTGGCGTGGTCGGGTGGCGGCCGGCAAACGTGGACTTACGACACGGTGGTGATGAATTGCGGGCAGGGCATCGAATGTGGCTGGAGCGAAGGCGGCGGCGTGTCGCCCGATTGTTTTGCCGAGCGCTTGCTCAGCATCGGCAACTCCGTGGGGGCCCGCTTCGGGGACAACTACGACTGGACCTACAATGGCTTTCTGCGGGTCACGAACTCCCTTCTCCTGCACAATTACCGCGACATCTGGGGCCTGAACTGGGACGACTGGACCTACCGCGTCGCGCAAATGGACCTGCGCGGCAACTGGACCTCCACGGTCAACACAAACCACCCGGAGAATGTTCTGTGGAACCCCGCCGCGCACGCGAGCCGGTTGGCGCCCTACCTGACCGCGCCCCCGGGCGCACCGGTCGGCATCGGTTTCGCCGTCTGGCCCCACGAAGCGCCAGCCGCGCTGCTGACCAACGGCATTCCCGTGCGCTTGAGCTGTTTCACCACCCATCCGGTGTCGGTCGAGTACGCGGTCCAGACCCAAGCCGGCGAGGTCGAATCCGGCTCCCTCACCTTCCAGCCCGGAGAGACCGTGCGGCACATCCGGGTGCAAACGGGGGGATTGATCAACGAGGACCTCGCCCGGGTCGTGCTGCGCCGTCCCACCGGCGGGGAACTCACGGGGACATCGAGTTTCTTCATCGCCCGGCCGCCTCCACCCGTAACGCCGTCCAGCACGACGTTGATTCCCACTGGAGCCACTTGGAAGTACGCCGACTTTGGCACCGATCAAGGGGCGGCGTGGCGGCTGCTCTCGTTCAACGACACGACCTGGCCATCCGGCCCCGCCGAGCTGGGCAACGGCGACGGGGATGAGATGACGCGCATCAACATCGGTCCGAGCGGCGCGCGTTATCCCACCGTCTATTTCCGCCGCCGCTTTGTGGTCGAGAATCCGTCCGTCTTCGAAAGCCTGCTCATTCGCATGAAGTGCGATGACGGCGGGATCGTGTGGATCAACAACCAGCCCGTGTTCCGTCAAAACATGCCGGCAGACCCGATCAACTACTCGACCTACACGGGCCGCTCCACGCCCTCGGAGACGGCCTACTTCTCGAATGTCGTCAGCGCCGTCGTGCTCACGCCCGGCACGAACATCTGCGCCGTCGAGGTGCATCAGGGCGACGCCGGTTCCTCCGATTTGAGTTTCGATCTCGGCCTCGTCGGCATCGGCCGGCCACCGGCGCCGCCCCTCCACCTGCGGGCGCTTGGAAGTGATCACGTTCTGCTGTGGAATGCGCCCGGCTTCGTTCTGGAGCGCAGTACCGGCCTGCCGGGCAACTGGGTCCCGGTGGCCGGGGCCACCAGTCCCTACGTGATTCCCCGACGGTCCGGCAACCAGTTCTTCCGCCTGCACCGCCCCTGAGCGGGACGCTCGATCCGTCGGCCGCCTGAAAACGGCCCGGCCGTCTCTGGCCGCGCTGAAACCGCGGTGGAGCGCCGGTGTCGGCCGTGTCGGGGACCACCTTGGTCGGCTCTCGACCTTTTCTTCTCCGGCGTCGTCGGGAACGGGAAGGCGGCCTCCCCGCTTGAGGTTCCGCCCGGCACCGGGGAATCCCCCGGGCCACGCTTCGTAGCCGGCTCATGCCCTCCGCGATTTCACACCTCGCGATCCATGCTAGCTTGGCCGGCTTATGACTATTCAGAAGCATACAAGACCCTTGTTGATGGCGGCGGCTCTGCTGCCCGCCATCCACTCGGCCCACGCTTACAACATCACCATCTTCGATGGCGTCGCCAACAACGGCGGATCCTCGAACCCCGGTGACCAGGCGTGGTGGAACAACAGAAACGAAGACCAGGAGACTGAGCCCAAGACGGTGCACACTCAGGCCTGGGACTTGGAGGCCTTCGATCTTTCCGGATCGAAGCTGACGATGATTGGTGGCTACAACTTCCGGGCCGGCGAAAGCGGTTACTACTCGGGCGACATCTTCATCGATGTCCACGGGGATGCCCTCTACGGTCCGGCGGCGGACTTCGACATCCCATCGGGTCCCAACGGGTATCATCGGAGCGCCAACCTGTGGAACTACGACTACGTCATTCATTTCCACAAACAGAACTCGCTCGTGTCCGACAACGGCACCCCGGGCGATCCGTCCGACGACGTGTATGGCACCCAGTTGACGGGCAAATACGACATCATCGACATCCGGGGCCGCGACGTGACGTTGCTGACCGCATTCGTGGATGCGAACGAAGCCTCGAACCCGTGGCGTTACGAAGGGGGCGGCAGGGTGGTGGCGGCCAATCAGGACATCCTGAACTGGTCCTCCATCAACACCACCTATACGGATGCCCAGATTCAGGGAGCATACGGCATCAGCCTGCTCGGGGGCACACATCGCACGCTCGAAGTCGATCTGTCGCCACTGCCCAAGGGTGTGCTGTTCCACTACACCATGGGCTGCGGCAACGACAACCTGATGGGACGCAACGTTCCGGACGGCGGTCTGACCGTTGGCATGCTGGGCTCCGGCCTGCTGGGGCTCGGCTTGACCTGCCGTGCCCTGGGGCGTCGGCAACGCTAGTACGCGCGGACGATCCCCGCTCAATAGTCACGGCGCGCCGGGCCTCCGGCGCGCTTTTTTCTTTCATCGCAGCTCCGGCCGCCGAGCCCGGGGCTCAACCAGACGCCCGGGTGGGACAGCATCATTCAGCCTCCAGCACGAGCAGGGAGACTCCCTGCCGAGGCAGTGCGAAGCTGAGTTCGCCCCGGCCCTCCCGCAGGGAAAGATCCGGCCCCGCGGGATGAAGAAGCTGCAATTGGCCCGCCCGCACAAGCTGATCGTACTGGCGTCTGGTGGGCGCGATGGGCGAGCCCATGCGCTTCCACTCGGCGAAGGCGTTGCTGTGCTCCTGGTCGATCCGCCAATGAGTCACCCGCAGCCGGGCGGCGGGTGCGGACCAACCCGACAAGGCCAGCGTCACCGTCGCGTCCGGCCCCGGCACATCGTCATCGTGATAGTGCCACACCAGGATGGCGAGACGGCCCCGGTCACGCGCGGCCAGCGCGCCGACATCGGGCTGGCTGCGCACCCCTTCGCGCAGGACGACGCCCAGCGGCAGCGCGTGCGAACTCGTCGCGACCACACGCTCACCGGTCATGCGCCCGAACATGCGGAACACGTTCAGCACGGGCAGGTCGATGCCATTGGAGGCCAGCGCGCGGAAGCCGGCGAAGTAGGGCTGATCCTCGAACTCGAAGGCCCAGGTCAGCGCGCCTTCCAGGTTGACGCCATGCCGCGCGGCCAGGTCGTGTTTGCGGGCGAAGCTGGCCGCCGTGTAGCTCGAATACATGGTGCCGTTGCGATAGGCCAGTTGCGGACCCTGACACGCGGCGCACCCCTCGGGGTCGGATTCCCCGATGACGATGGGCGTGTTCTTGAGCTCTGGAAACGAGGCGATCAGCGCGAACCCTTGATCGATCTCCCGCAGGTGCGTGGCGAGGCCCATGCGCACATGGCCGTTGGTAAACACCGGCGCGCCCTTCGCGTGGAATGAGACGAAGTCGAGCGGCGTACCGACCCGGCCCGTGGCGTAATTCGTGCCCCGGAGGCAATGGTGGAGAAAGTCGCGCATCCACCGTCCTCCGTGGCCCGCGCAGTCCGGACCCCCGACGCGAGCCGTGGGCAGGGCGCGGCGCACGGCGTCGATGGCGTGGTCGTGCAGTTTGTGAAATTCCTGCGCCGTGCCCTGCCAGTAGCCGATGTTCGCCTCGTTCCACGTTTGCCAGTACCAGCGTTCGACCTCGGCGCGGCCGTATTTCTCAACGCAGTGCTTGACCCATTGATGAACCAGTTCCGCCCACTTCGCGTAGTCCTTCGGCGGATGCGCCCAACCGGTGTAAATCTCGTTGTAGGGCAGGCCCGGCCGCCACTCGTGCTGATACGGCTCCGGCTGGCGCGAGAGGTCCCGGGGCATGAAACCGATCTGCGCGTAGGGGCGGATGCCGCGGGCCAGGTAGGTGTCGAAGATGCGATCCAGGATGCTCCAGTCGTAAACGGGCCTGCCATCGGCATCCTCGCGGTAGGCGCCAGTCGAGCCCCACTTGAGCGCGGGCGTGCCGTCGCCGCTGGTCAGCAGGTTGTGCGCGCGGAAATACACCGGCGACCGGCCCAGTTGGCTGAGCTGGGCCAGCAGTCTGCGCCCGTCCTTCATCGTGGCATAATTCGGTTCGTCCGCGCCGAAGAAGCGCCAGATGGGCTTCAACTCGCCCAGCGATCGCGCGGCGTCCACCTCGACGCGGACCGGGAAAGAACTCGCGCCTGCTGTTTCGGCCGCCTCGGCGGGGGCGTTGAGGATCAGGCACAGGGCCAGAGGCCACGGGAGTTGCCGGCCGGCGAATGACATGCGGCCATGTTCCAAAAACCGGCCACCCCCCGCAACGATTAGAAACGCCCGCGGGGCCGGGGATCACGGGCGAGCGGGGGCTCGTGGTCACGATCAGGCGAGGTGGCGGCCCGGCGCGCCGCCCGCGGCGCTGAACTTCCCTCTTGTCTTGCCGCCTTGCTCCTCTAGCCTGACCGCTCGCTCGGCGCAGTGCCGGGCCTGTGCGCGAGTTCGTTTATGCTCAAAGCTGGCATCGTCGGCCTGCCCAACGTGGGCAAGTCCACCTTGTTCAACGCCGTCACCCGCACCCGCAAGGCGGAAGCGGCCAACTACCCCTTCTGCACCATCGATCCCAACGTCGGCATCGTCACGGTGCCCGACGCACGGCTCGAAGTGCTCCGGCGCATCGCCAAGACGAACGTCGTCATCCCTGCGGCCATCGAGTTTGTGGATATCGCCGGCCTGGTGAAGGGCGCCTCGGCCGGTGAAGGGCTGGGCAACAAGTTCCTCAGTCACATTCGCGAGGTCGATGCCATCGTGCAGGTCGTGCGTTGCTTCGAGGACGCGGACATCCACCACGTCGCCGGCTCCATCGATCCCATCCGCGACATCGAGACCATCAACACCGAGCTCGTGCTGGCCGACCTCGAAACCGTGAACAAGCGTCTCGACAAGGTGGCCAAGGACGCCAAGCGCGGCGACAAGCACGCCCTGGCCGAGCAAGCCGTGTTGCAGAAGCTCCAGCCCGCGCTCAACGCCGGGCGACTCGCCCTGACGGTGGAGCTGACACCCGAGGAAAAAGCTCTGGCCCGGCCGTTTTTCCTGCTCACCGACAAGCCAACCCTGTTCGCCTGCAACGTCAAGGAAGGCGACCTCGCCACGGCGGACGCCAATCCGCATGTTCAGCAGGTGCGCGAGTACGTCCGCACCCACCTGGCCTGCGAGGCCGTGGTCATCAGCGCGCAGATTGAGAGCGATCTCATCGACCTGTCGCCCGAGGAAGCGCAGCAATTCCTCAAGGAACTCGGCGTCGAGGAATCCGGCGTGGGCGCACTGATTCGCGCCACCTACCACCTCCTCGGCTTGCGCACCTACTTCACCGCCGGCGAAAAGGAGGTCCGCGCCTGGACCATCCACGCGGGCGACACCGCGCCCAAGGCGGCCGGCGTCATCCACAGCGATTTCGAGCGCGGCTTCATCAAGGCCGAGACGGTGAGCTACGATGACCTCGTACGGTGCGGCTCGGTGGCCGCCGCCCGCGAGAAGGGGCTCTACCGCATGGAGGGCAAGGACTACGTGGTGCAGGACGGTGACGTGATGCTGTTCAAGTTCAACGTCTGAGCGTCGCCGCTCAGTGGTGGACGAAGATGATGCGGCTGCCCTGCGGCTCGAAGCGCATCTCGATCCGGCGCAATTCCGCCAACGCCCGGCCGATGGCCTCGTGGCGCTCCCGAGGGGCGTAGAACATCAGGAACCCGCCCGTGCCTGCGCCCAGCAGCTTCCCGCCCACGGCGCCCGCCCGGCGGGCGGCGGCGTACCAACGGTCAATGGGACCGCTGCTGATGCCACCGCTGATGCGTTTCTTGAGTTCCCAGTTTTCGTGGAGGATCTGACCGAAGGCAGCAAGGTCGTTCTTCTGCAGCTCGCGCTTGAGATCCTGCGCCAGCTCCACCATGCGCCGGAGCATCTGCTGCTGGCTGCGACCGGAAGCCACGGCCCGCTGTTGTTGCTTGAGAATACCCGAGGCGCGGCGGGTGATGCCGGTGTAGAAGACCAGGATGTTCTCCTGCAGCGTTTGCAGCGTTTCCTTGCGGCAGAGGACCGGCTCGACCGTCACCGTGTCATCGGGATGGAATCGGATGAAGTTCAGGCCGCCGAACGCCGCGGCATACTGATCCTGGCGGCCGATGGGTTCGCCGCAGCGGTCGATCTCGATTGCACACGCCTCGCGAGCCAGTTGCTCGGCCCCGGCATAGCGACCGGCGTGCGCGTGCAGCGCGTGGAGCAATCCTACGGTAAACGAGCTCGAACTGCCCAGCCCGCTGCCACGCGAGGGGATGTCGGCGATGGAGGTGATCTCGATCCCCCCGTCGATGCCCAGCAGCTTGAGCGACTCGCGCACCAGCGGATGCTTGATCCGCGCCACCCGATCCACCTCCTCCGTACGCGAGTAGGACACGCGGATGTGGTGGTCGAACTTCGGGTTGACGGTGATATAGACGTACTTGTCGATGGCGGTGG
The DNA here is from genome assembly GCA_035574135.1 of Candidatus Methylomirabilota bacterium. Classification (GTDB taxonomy): domain Bacteria; phylum Verrucomicrobiota; class Verrucomicrobiia; order Limisphaerales; family DATLZF01; genus DATLZF01. Next base: position 2,232 of record DATLZF010000075.1, on the reverse strand, counting down.
AGACCACCGCCCCGCCGAACCGCCGGTAAAACGCCGGCAGATCGCTGCCGCCGCCGACGAAGCTCATGCGCAGGGGAGTGCGACTGATGATCATGACCCGCGCGATCCTTGCAGGATGTGATGCACGGCCTCAAGCAGGTTGTCGCAGGCGAACGCAGGTTCCACCGGGTGTCGTCCATCCCGCCCCGCCCGGCCCGAGCGCACGAGGATGGACCGCAAACCCGCATTGCGCGCCGTTTGCAGGTCAGTCGTGCTGTCGCCGATCAGCCAGCTTTGTTTCAAGTCGATGTTCAACTCGACCACGGCGCGCTGGATCAGGCCCGTGCCAGGTTTGCGACACGCACACTGGATCTTCAACTCCGGTCGTTCCCCGGGGAAGCCCTTGTCGGGATGATGCGGGCAGTAGTAGATGCGGTCGAGGAAGGCGTGTTCGAGGCCGAGCAACGTCTCCAGCTTGTGGTGCATGCGCTCAACCTCGGCTTCGTCGCAGAACCCCTTGGCGATCACGGGCTGGTTCGTCACCACCACCGTGCGCCACCCGTGGTGGTTGAGCCGGTGCACCGCCTCGGCAACTCCGGGCAGCAGTTCGATGCCCTCGGCCTGGCGCAGGCAATCCTTGTCCACCACCAGCGTGCCGTCGCGGTCGAGGAACACCGCGCGTTGCGGCGTGGCCAGCGAACTGCGCGCGATCGTGCCGTTGGCCAGTTCGGCGCACACCCGGTCATACCGTTCCGGCGTGCCAATGTCCTTGATGTACTCGGGTGAGTTGTAGCCCAGTAACCGCCCCCCGCTCCGGAGCAGGGCCGGGAAGAGGTCTTTGCCAAAATCGAGCACCGGCGCCGGCTGGCCCGAGCTCGGGGACGAGTGAAATCCCAGCAACGCCCGCTTCTCCAGAACGTAAAGCCCAGCGTTGACGAGGTTGCGCCGCCACACCCCCGGCGGATGCGGTCGGTTGTGAAACGCCGTGATCATCCCTGCCGCGTCCACCTCCACCAGATCGGAGTCCAGCGGGTGATCGTTCGGGTGCAGCAGGAGCGTGGCATCGGCGCCCGCGCGCTCGTGCGCCTCCCACAGCCGCTCCAAATCGACGTTGACCATGGTGTCGCCGTACAGCACCAGGCAGCGATCGGCCAACCGCTCCGAGCCCGCCAGCACCGCGCCGGCCGTGCCCAACGGCTCCCGTTCGACGACGTAGGTGATGCGTACGCCCCAGCGCGATCCATCCCCGAAGTGCCGCTCAATCAAATCCGCGCGGTAGTGCACGAAGAAGACGAAGTCCGTGAAACCGTGATGCCGCGCCAATTCGAGCTGGTGTTCGAGCAGGGGCTTGCCGCCGAGGGGAATCATCGGCTTCGGCAGATCGCCCAGGCGCTCCCGCAATCGGGTGCCGGCACCTCCGGCCAGGATGATGGCTTGCTTCATCGCTCGGATCGGAACAGGGCGCCCGCGGCCGGCCGCCCGCTCTCGCAATGTTTGGGCCCACCGCGCTTCCTGTGGGCGCCGGTGTGCGGGTTGCCAGGCGTCCGCCCCGGGCCGTTGCCCCGCCGATGCGCCCCCCGATCGGGTTGAGTCCTGCTCATCCTTCGTTCCGCCCTCGTGATTCCTGCACCATTTCCGCCACGGCCCGCTCGGCGGCTTCGTCGGAGGTCAGCCGGGGGCTCCAGCCCAGCTTGCGCAGCTTTTCGATGGAGTAGGTGAACCGGGGCACATCGCCCACCCAACCCTTGTTGCCGGTGCCATAGCGGATCTTCGCCCCGGGCGCCGCGTGTTTCACCACCGTCTCGGCAAGGTGGCGCACGGTGGTCACGGTGCCGTCCGTGCCGATGTTGAAGTAATTCAGCTTCGCGCCGGCGTGATCGACGATGAACAACATCGCCTCGATCAGATCCGCCACGTGGAGATACGGCTTGGCCTGCGAGCCGTCGCCCAACACGTCGAGCTCGGCCGGATTCTTCCGCAACTTCTGCACGAAGTCGAAGATGGCCCCGTGTGTGGCGCGGCTGCCCACCACGTTCGGAAAGCGGAAAATCCAGGCCCGCTCGAGGAACGCCTCCGCCGCGGCGCTGATGGCCGCCTCGCCGGCCAGCTTCATCGCCCCGTAGTTCGAGATGGGCAACAGGGGCCCGAGGTCCTCGTGCATGGCCCCGGCGTGCACGCCGTAGATGGCCGACGTGCTGGCAAACGCGAAGGCCGGGATGCGAAACTCGCGCGCCAGCTTGAGCGCGCTGTGCG
>DATLZF010000074.1:0-11525 GCA_035574135.1 Candidatus Methylomirabilota bacterium | reverse complement strand
CCGCCACGACGAGGGCTACCGCGCGGCGTTGGCCCGCCTGAAGGCGGCCCGCGTGGCGGAGAACCGCTTCGTCAACGACATCCCCGAGATCATGGTCATGCGCGAAATGAAGCAGCGTCGTCCAACGCGGCTGTTGAAGCGTGGCGCCTACGATGCGCCGGGTGAGCCGGTCGAGCCGGGTACGCCGGACAGCATTCTTCCGTTTCCGAGCGACCTGCCGCGCAACCGGCTCGGGCTGGCCAAGTGGATGCTGGACCGTCGCAATCCGCTCGTTGCCCGCGTGGCGGCGAACCGCGTTTGGAAGATGCACTTCGGCCGCGGGCTGGTGGGCACCGTCCACGATTTCGGCAGCCAGGGACAGTTGCCCAGCCATCCGGAGCTGCTCGACTGGCTGGCGCGGTGGTTCATGGATCATGGCTGGGATCGCAAGGCGTTGCACCGGCTCATCGTCACGTCCGCCACCTACCGGCAATCCTCACGAGCCGACCGCGAACTGATGGCGCGCGATCCGGAAAACCGACTGCTCGCCCGGGGGCCGAAGCACCGGCTGGACGCCGAGCAGATTCGCGATCAGGCGCTGGCCGTTGCCGGCCTGCTTGATGAGCGGATCGGTGGTCCCAGTGCGAAGCCCTACCAGCCCGCCGGCCTGTGGGAAGAGTCCGGCACGGGCAAGACCTACCAGCAGGACAAGGGACGCGGACTGTATCGGCGGAGTCTCTACACCTTCTGGCGCCGCACCGCGCCGCCGCCCAGCATGTTGACCTTCGACGCCACCTCGCGCGAGGTTTGCACCGCCAAACGCGAGACGACCACCACCCCGTTGCAGGCGCTGGTGTTGCTGAACGATCCCCAGTTCGTCGAAGCCGCGCGTGTGCTTGCGGAAACGCTTTTGCGGCACCACCCGGCCAGTGTCGAGGCTCGTCTCACCGCCGCCTGCCGCGCGCTGATCGGCCGGCCGCCGACCCAGCCGGAGAGTCGCGTGCTGCGGCGGTTGTTCGAGGAACAATGGGCGTACTTCGCGGGCGATCCGGGCCGGGCTGAAAAGTTTCTGGCCGTGGGCGAGAAGGCGCGCGACCCGGCCCTGCCCGCGCCCGAACTGGCCGCGACCACGGTGCTCGCCAGCACCCTGATGAACCACGACGACTTCGTGATGAAGCGATGACCATGAACGCCTCTCTTTGTACCGGGCCTTTGCCCGCCTTCGGCTTGAGCCGACGGCAGTTTTTGAATCGCTTCGGCCTGGGGCTGGGCGGTGTCGCCCTCGTGGATCTGCTCAACCCCGCTGGCGCTCTGGCGAAAAGCGCCGCGCCGCGGCCGGACCGCGGCGTGCTCGGCGGCCCGCATTTCCCCGGTCGGGCGAAGCGGGTCATCTATCTCTTCATGGCCGGAGGGCCGTCGCAGTTGGAGACGTTCGATTACAAGCCGCTGCTCAACGAACGCAACGGCCAGCAGTTGCCGGAGTCGGTCCGCATGGGGCAGCGGTTGACCGGCATGTCGGGCCACCAGGCGTCTCTGCCGCTGGCGGGTTCGGTGTTCCGGTTCAACCGGCACGGTCAGTGCGGCGCGTGGGTGAGCGAGTTGTTGCCGCACACGGCTCGGGTGGTGGATGACCTGGCCATCATCCGGTCCATGTACACCGAGGCCATCAACCACGATCCGGCCATCACGTTTCTCCAGACCGGCTCGCAGATCTCCGGCCGCCCGAGCATGGGAGCGTGGGTTCATTACGGGCTCGGCAGCGACAATGCGAACCTGCCGGCGTTCGTCGTGTTGATCACGCCGGGCAAGGTGGATCAACCGCTCTACGCGCGGCTGTGGGGCAGCGGCTTCCTGCCCTCGCGCCATCAGGGGGTACAGTTCCGTTCCGGCCGCGAGCCGGTGCTCTACTTGAACAATCCCCCCGGTATCGACGGCGCCAGCCGCCGGCTCGCGCTCGACCGCCTGCGCGAGCTGCACGAAATGCGGCGCGACCGGCTTGCCGATGCCGAGCTGGACACGCGGATTGCCCAGTATGAAATGGCCTACCGGATGCAAACCTCGGTGCCGGAGGTCACGGATCTGTCCGGTGAGCCGGATCACATCTACGAACTCTACGGCCCGGATTCGCGCAAGCCGGGCACGTTTGCCGCGAACTGTCTGCTGGCCCGGCGGCTGGCCGAGCGCGGAGTGAAGTTCATCCAGCTTTATCATCAGGGATGGGACCAGCACGGCGGACTGCCGAAGGCGATTGCCACGCAGTGCCGCGAGACCGACCAGGCCTGCGCCGCGCTGGTGACGGATCTGAAGCAACGCGGGCTGCTCGAGGAGACGCTGGTGGTGTGGGGCGGCGAGTTCGGACGGACGAATTACTCGCAGGGCAAGCTGACGAGGAACGACTACGGCCGCGATCATCATCCGCGCTGTTTCAGCGTCTGGATGGCGGGCGGCGGCGTGAAGGGCGGGACGGTGCACGGCGAGACGGACGAGTTCGGTTACAACATCGCCCGGGATGGCGTCCATGTGCACGACCTGCACGCCACGCTCCTGCATCTGTTGGGCATTGACCACGAGCGATTGACGTATTTCTTCCAAGGGCGGCGGTTCCGTCTCACGGACGTGGCGGGCAAGGTAATCGAGCCGATCCTGGCGTGAGGCGCCATGGGAACACTGGCCCCGACGAGAGGTCGGCTGGAGAGTGTGAGCGGGATCTGCGGGCCGGCGGTGCCGGGCAGGGGGGAATGGCGGGAAGAAAAAAAAGCAGCCGCGGAGGGCGGCTGCCGGGGCGGGAAAAGGAGCGATCCGTCAGGTGGTGGCCGAGGCGGCGGCTGCCGCGCGACGAGCCCGGCGGGCGTCGTATTTTTCGGCTTTCATGACGTTGGAGATGTGGATGGTGCCCTCGCGCTCGATGATGGCGCCGTTGGGGTGCTGCTGGCTCTTGCGGGTGTGCCGCTTGATCATCTTGGCACCCTCGACGATGACGCGCTGCTTGGCGCGGAGCACTTCGATGATCTTGCCGCGCTTGCCCTTCTCGGTGCCGCTGATGATGACGACCTCGTCGCCCTTCTTGACGTGAAATTTCTGCATGGCTAGATGACCTCCGGAGCGAGGGAAATGATCTTCATGAACTTCTTCTCACGCAACTCGCGGGCCACAGGGCCAAAGATACGGGTGCCGCGTGGATTGTTTTCCTTGTCGATGACCACGATGGCGTTGGCGTCGAAGCGCAGGTAGGAGCCGTCGCTGCGCCGGATGGGCCGCTTGGTGCGGACGACGACGGCGTTGATGACCTCGCCCTTCTTTACCGTGCCGTCGGGAGCGGCCTCTTTGACGTGGGCCTTGATGACATCGCCGATGCGGGCGTAGCGCTGGTTGCGGCCGAGAACACCGATGGCCGCGACGCGCTTGGCGCCGGAGTTATCAGCGACCTCGAGAATGGAACGAACCTGGAGCATAAGAGTGGAGTCGGATTAGGCGGCGACCGGAGCGGAGTCCCCGGCACGTTCGAGAATTTCCACCAGCCGCCAGCGCTTGGTTTTGGAAAGGGGACGGCACTCAATGATGCGCACGCGATCTCCGATCCTGGCTTCGCCTTTTTCGTCGTGAGCGTAAAACTTGGCGTATTGGGTGACAATCTTCTTGAAGCGCGGGTGCGGAAAGCGCCGCTCGACCCGGACCACAATGGTCTTGGTCATCTTGTTCGAGAGCACTTCGCCGACGCGCTCCTTGCGATGTCCCCGGACGGTGTTGGTTTCAGGCATAAGCGGATCGTTCAAGCGGCCGATTGGGTTTGCTGGCTTTGACGGAGCTGCGAGATGCGGGTTTCAACCCGTGCGATGTCGCGGCGGAGGTTGCGCAGTTGGGCGGGCTTCTCGAGCCGGCTGCTGGCCTTCTGCAGCCGCAGGTTGAACAATTCCTGCCGCAGGTCGCGGCTTTTGGCAGCCAGTTCAACCACGGTGAGGTCTTTGATTTCCTTCATCTTCATAACAAGGTCAGGCGCTGGCTCAACCGAGCTTGTGGCGGGAAATGAAGCGGGTCTTGATGGGCAGCTTGGTTGCGGCCAGACGCATCGACTCGCGGGCCAGGGCCTCCGGCACGCCATCGACTTCGAAGAGGACGGTGGCTGGCCGAATGACCGCGACCCAGGATTCGAGGGGCCCTTTGCCTTTGCCCATGCGGGTTTCCAGCGGTTTCTTGGTGATCGATTTGTGGGGGAAGATGCGAATCCACACCTTGCCGCGGCGTTTCATGTTGCGGTTGATGGCAACGCGCGCGGCCTCGATCTGTTTGGTGTCGAGCCAGCAGCGGTCAAGAGCCTGTAAACCGTACTCGCCGAAGGCGACAGTGTTGCCGGCCATGGCCATGCCGGCGCGGCTGCCGCGGTGCATCTTGCGGTACTTCACTCGGGCGGGCATCAGGGGCATATCGGAATCCTCGGTAAGAAGGTTGGAACAAGTGGCTCAGGTGGGGGCGCCGGCTTCGGCCGGTTTGGGACGTTCGGTCTTCTCTTGCTTGGTTTCGCCTTTGCAAATCCAGGTCTTGACGCCGAGCTTGCCGTAAACGGTGTGGGCTTCGGCGAAGCCGTAGTCGATGTTGGCGCGGAGCGTGTGCAGGGGAACCCGGCCTTCGTGGTAGGTCTCGACGCGGGCCAGTTCCGCCCCGCCCAAGCGGCCGGCACAGCGGATTTTGATGCCCTCGGCGCCGAAGTCCATTGCGGTCTGGATGGCTTTCTTCATGGCGCGACGGAAGGAGACGCGGCGCTCGAGCTGGAGGGCAACGTTCTCGGCCACCAACTGGGCGTCCGTCTCGGGCTGCTTGATTTCAAGAATGTCCACGTAGATCTCCTTGCCCGTCATGCGGCTGAGCTCTTCCTTGAGCTTGTCGATCTCGGCGCCTTTGCGGCCAATGACGACGCCGGGCCGGGCGGTGAGGATGGTGATGCGACAGCGGGTGGCGGCGCGCTCGATGAGGATGCGGGGGACGGAGGCGGATTCGAGCTTTTTCTTGAGCAGGTCGCGAATCTGGCGATCCTCGGCGAGCAGCTTGCCGAAGTCCTTTTTGTCGGAATACCACTTGGAGCGCCAGTCCTTGTTGACGGCGACGCGCAGACCTACTGGATTCGTTTTTTGTCCCATAACCTTATGCCTGGTCTTCTTTCCCGTCGGAAAGAACAATCTTGATGTGGCAGGAGCGCTTGAGAATGGGGCCGGCGGAACCGCGGGCCTTGGGGGTGAAGCGCTTCAGGGTGGTGGCGGTGCCAGCCACTGCTTCTTTGACGAAAAGGGTTTCGGGCCGGAGGCGGTTGTTGTTTTCGGCGTTGGCGAGGGCGCTCTTGAGCGTCTTGGCCACGGCGCGGGCGGATTTGCGCGGCACCACGGCGAGCACCGCCTGCGCCTGGAGAGCCGGCAAGCCTTGAATCTGGCGGACCATCTCGCGCATTTTCTGCGCGGACATTCGGACGTTGCGGGTGATGGCTTGGACTTGCATAGGGTTACTTCGCCTCCGCCTTGGCCGTGTGGGCACCGTGCTTCTTGAAGGTCCGCGTCAGCGAAAACTCGCCCAGCCGGTGGCCCACCATGTTCTCGGTCACGAACACGGGGTTGAAGACCTTGCCGTTATGGACGTTGAACGTCAGCCCGACGAAGTCGGGCGTGATCATTGAGCGGCGGGACCAGGTTTTGATCGGAGCCTTCGATTTGGTTTCCTTGGCCTTGAGGATCTTTTCCATCAGGTGGTGATCGACGAACGGGCCTTTTTTGATTGAGCGTCCCATAGTGGAATGCGATTAACGTTGCTTCATCGGTCGGCCATCGCGGCGGACCACGATGAACCTGTTGGAATACTTCCGCTTGTGGCGCGTTTTGTAACCTTTGGCCAGCAAGCCCCAAGGCGAGGTCAATTGTTGCCAGCCGCCGCCGGACTTCGACTTGCCGGCGCCGCCGCCGTTGGGGTGATCCACCGGGTTGCGACTGACGCCGCGGTTGATCGGCCGGATGCCCCGGTGCCGGCTGCGTCCGGCCTTGCCGAGGATGACGTTGAAGTGATCCATGTTGCCGACCTGACCGATGGTGGCGTAACAATTTTCATTGATGCGGCGAATCTCGCCCGAGGGCAGGCGAACTTGCGCATACCCGTCGGCGCGGGACATGAGGGTGGCGGCGGCGCCGGCGCTGCGAACCATCTGCGCGCCCCGGCCGGGGAGAATTTCCAGGTTGTGGATGGACATGCCGACCGGAATCGATTTGAGGGGGAGGCAGTTGCCGGTTTGAGGTGGCGCTGTTTCGCCGCTCATCAATTTCGCCCCGACTTCGAGGCCGACGGGTGCGATGATGTAGCGTTTCTCACCGTCGGCATATTCGAGCAGGGCCAGCCGAGCGGTGCGAATGGGATCGTATTCGATGGCCTTGACAGTAGCCTCCACGCCGTGGCGGTTGCGCTTGAAATCGACCTTGCGAATCTTCTGCTTGTGCCCGCCGCCGATGCCGCGGGCCGTCATGCGGCCGTAGGCGTTGCGGCCGCCGGTCTTCTTCCGGATTTCCACCAGGCTCTTTTCGGGCCGGCTCTTCGTGATGTCGCTGTTCGACAGGTAGGTCACGTACCGTGTCGAAGGCGTCAGCGGTCTAAATGTTTTGACTGGCATAAAATCAATAACAAACCCAAGTCCACAGCCTGGAGTGGCGCGGCCATCATTCCCGCTTCCGTGAGAAAGTCGGTTCTCGGTCCCGCCGATTTATGCTGCCCGTCCGCCGGGGGCGGAAACGGAGCGCGAAGACTAACAAAGGCCATTTCACCTGCAACAAGTTTTTCCAGAAAATTTGGGTGGGCTTCCCGACAACCGTCTGACGGGGAGGAACCTGCTTCAGCCTGGTCAGCGCGGATTCGTCGCCAGCGGCGGGGCGCAGGAGCTCGTCATGGCAAAGTCCCGGAGATGCCCCTCCAAATCCCGGCAGGACGCGACGTCCGCCCGGGGCCCTGTCTTGGATCGCCGCGTTGACGGCCAAACCGGCGACCTTGGCACCCGGCATAGCCCGCATGATTCCGGCGGAATTATCCGCGAGAAAGGGTTCTTCAGCGGGGGCCATGCGACGCGCCAGCGGCCAGGAGCCTCGCTGCCGCTTTCTACGACAGCGCTTCGACGAGGTGGCGGAGCTCCTCGTCCACCAGCGATGGCTCGCGCAACGTCTGCGCAATCTCCGCGCGCACCGCGTCGCGGAAGCGTTTGCGCAGACGATGAATCCCCACCTTCACCGCGCCTTCGCTCAAGCCAAGCTGCCGCGCCGCGTCCGTTTGCGACATGGTTGACGATTCGCCCATCAACCACGGCTTGAGTGTCTCGAACTGTTCCGCCTTGCCGTCGTCCGCGAATTCCTTCCGCAACACCTCCAGCGCGCGCGCCATCACCGCCAGCGCCCATTCGCGGTCGAAGTACGCTTCGGGCGTGGCGGCGGAAGGGTCGGCAACTTGCAGAGAAGCCGAGTCGTCGTCGCCGCCGGCATCGAGGGATTCCGGCGCCAGCCCGCCGCCGCGTTTGAGGCGTTGCTCGTGCTTGCGCTGATCGGCGAGGAAGTGTTTGAGCGCGCCGAGGAGATAGGAGCGGAAACGGCCGCGTTCGGGATCCGCCCGCTCGAAGCCGCCGCTGGCGAGGATGCGCGCGAAGAATTCCTGCGTGAGTTCGCGCGCGGCATCTTCCTCGCGTCCCTCGCGACGCAGAAAGCGCAACACGGGCTGGTAATACGCTTCGCACAGCTCGCCGAGCGCGGCTCGACTCTCCGGCGTTTCGCCCCGAGCGCGCAGGATGAGCGTCCAGCGCGTCGGGGCAAAGGGTGCGGTGTTGGAGGGTTCCGAGTTCAAAACTTCGCGGCTGCGCCGGCCCTTCCGGTGACCTCGACCCAGACGCGGCCGCGATCAGCCATTACGAGATCGATGATGGTAAATGTCGCTCCGGGCTGGACCACCAGCGGTTTGCCCTGCCACCGGGCCTCCACGCTGTCGCGGAAGGCGGCCACCTCCCGTTCGTTCATGCCGTCGGGCAGACGGAACTCCAGCGTCCGCCGGATGAGCGGCGGCTGTCCGGTGCGGTCCTGCTGGTGCGTGCCGCCCTCCAGCATTGTCGGGGAGCCCCTGATGCCACCGTGCGAGGTGAACGTGAGCAGGCAGTCGCCGAACGTTTCCTCCGCGTAGTCGAGAATCAGCCATCGCTCCGGCGCCGGGCTGGAGGCATTTCGAGTGCGAACTTCCGCGGAGTTGAAGGTCAGTTGCACCCACGGCGCGCTGTTCGCAGGAGGCTGGCCCGCCCCGGTGCGGGCAGCCGTGAGTTTTCGTTTCGCGCCAATCCCTACGCTCAAATCGCCAACCTTCCCGATAGGGAAACGCAGGAGCGGACGTTGCTCGCCTTCCGGAATCGTGAACGACTTCGCGACCAACGCTTCGGCCACGGAGTTGCGGAAGGATTCCAGTGTCGCGGCGTCAATGCCCGGCGGCACGAGCCATTGAATGCCGGAGTAATCGACTGGCGGCGAACCGGCCGGGGTCGAGCGCCAACTCGTCTTGCGCGTCACGGGCTTGAAGCCGTTGCCATCCACACGGAAGACCACCTCGCAATCGCCGTGCACGTCGGTGAGGTAACCCATCGCGAGCCATTGCTGGCCGTCCTCGTTCCGCAGTTCGACGTTGGTGAACGTGAAGCGAATCCAGTTCGTGGTGTTCGTGCCCACGCGAGACTTCAGCCATTGATAGGCCAGGACTTCGCCGGGTTGCGCGCGTGGGGCCGGTTTCGCCTTGGCGAATTGCTTGAGCGCCGGAACCCAGTTCGTGGAGCCGACGCTGAGCAGCGTGTTCTCCGGAGCGACTCCGACCTTGCCGCGCGGCACGGAACGAACGTCGAGGCTGAGTTCCGCGAGGGGCGCGATGCCGTTCGTCTCCGCGCCGGGATACGCCCGCGTGAGATGGAGGCCGAAGCTCGCGTCCGCCTCCATCTCGTGGAAATGATTCGTCGGCAGCAAGGAGATCAATTCACCGAGCGGAGCCGACGGACCACCCGCGCTGCCACCGCCTTCGCTTTCGAGGCGGAGGCTCCAGGTGCGCGGGTTGGTGGACGAGTTCGCCGCGTCGGGCACGAGCATCAGCGAGAAGCGACCGCGCTCGTCGTCCGGCGCGACGGCGTAGCCGGCAAAGTTCGGCAACGGCTCGTAAGCATCGTCACCGACACGTCGCATCACCTGAAAGGTCACGACATGGCCTTTGGCGAAGCGGAAGTTCGCGCGGAGTGATTCCGGATTGCCCGACGTTTGTTCCGCCGGCGTCCCGCTCACGAACATCCGCGGCGCCGGCTTCACTCCGTCGCGTTTCCCAGGCTGAGTGACGAGCACCACGCCCATGCCGACGACGAGCACGACGATGAACACCCACTTGAGCACGCCACGTTGCCGGGTGACTTGTTGCTGGCTTGCCCAGCGTGCCGTGGCGTGAATTGCCCAGAAGCTGAAGGCGATCACCGCGGCGGGCAGCAGCAGGACGAGGAAGCGGCCGAACATGCGGAAGGCCGACGGGGCCTCAGTCGAGGCCGCGCCATACACCAGCAGGGAACTGCCTCCGATGGTCAGCGCGCCGAAGATCATGAGCGGCCAGAACAACGTGGCGAACATCGCCAGCGGCAGACCTTTCACGCGGCCGCGGCCCTCGCGGATTTCGTTCAAGGCCAGCCAGCCGAGCAAGGTGCCGCCGAGGCCCGGCAACGCCACGCTGCCGAGCGCGAGCCAGAGTTCTCCCGCACCGATCCCGCCGCGTCCCGTGAGCAGCGCAACGAGCGCCGCGAAGGGAACCGGCAGACTGAGCCCGACCAGCATCGCCCCGTAGATCGACCGGTTCGAGATGCGGGCCGAACCACGCGGAACGGCTGGTGTCGTGCGCACGTGATGGCGCAGGACAAGCAACGCGGCCACCAACGCCAGCCCGAACATTCCGGTACCGAAGGACGTAGTCGAAGGGTCGAAACGCCATTCCCGCGTCACGACATTGTGTTCGTCCACCAACGGCACGTTCACCAGCCACGGGCGGGACAAACCGAGAGAGTAAGTCTTCGCCGGGCTGTTCCCCAGTCGGGTCACATGCGGGAAGGCGAAGTTCACCAGGCACAAGGCGGCGAGAACCCAGCCCGCCAGTCGCATCGAGTAAACCGCTTCCAGCCACGACCGCGGCGCCGTGTCGTCGGCTTCCTCTTCTTCCGCCTCGGCTTGCCCGAACGATTCGGTGCCGAGATGCTCGACCTGCGTCTTCATCTCGCCGGCGCTCTGGAAACGCCGCTCGCGATCCTTCTCCAGCGTGCGGAAGACCACTTCGTCCACGCTTGTTCCGACCGGCGTCTTGCTCGAGGGCGGCGCGAACCGGCCGATGGGCAGCTCGCCGGTGAGCATTTCGTAGAAGACGACGCCGAGCGAATAAATGTCCGCGCGATGATCGACGGTCGAAGGCTTCTCCAACTGCTCCGGCGCCATGTAGTGCGGCGTGCCCAGGGCCGCGCCGGTGTTGGTGAGCGTGATGTGCGGCTGATCTTCACCGACGAGTTTGGCGATGCCGAAATCCGCGATCTTCACGCGGCCCTTGGCATCGAGGAGAATGTTCTCCGGTTTGATGTCGCGATGAAGGATGCCCTGCTCGTGCGCGTATTGGAGCGCTTCGCAGACCTTCGGGACGATGGAGAGCGCCTCGGCGGGGGAGAAACGTCCGGCGCGCATCGCCTGGCGGAGGTTCACGCCATCGACGTATTCCATCAGCAGGTAGTAGAAGCCGCCGGTCTGGCCGAAGTCGAAAACGCTGACGATGTTGGGATGATTCAGCTTGGCCAGCACGCGCCCTTCGCGATTGAAGCGCTCGGCGAACTGCGCGTCCTTCGCCAGCTTGTCCGGCAGAAGCTTGAGCGCGACGAAGCGGTCGAGGTGCGGCTGGCGCGCCTTGAAGACGAATCCCATGCCGCCGCGCCCGATGAGTTCCAGGATCTCGAGCTGCGGAAAGGCCGCGGCGATGCGTTCGATGGAAGGAATCTCGCTCGTGGCCGTGGCGGGGACGCCCTGTTCCGTGGCCGTGGCGGCGCCGCGGAGAACGCACTTGGGACAAAGCCCCTGCGGGGCTTCGATCGGAATCGGGGCGCCGCATTTGGGGCAGGTCGGTAGTTTGACGGTGTTGCTCATGACACCACTTCCTGAGATGTGCGTGAAGTGAGGTTACAAGGAAAGTGAGGGGAAACCCAAGAGCCGTTTGGGGCAAAACGGAGCATTTTTGATACTGCAAATTAGGGGGATCTTTGCAATAGTCTCGCGGCAAGGGTCTCGCTCCTGAGCCGCGAGCGAGCGAGGGCGATGCCCTGACGAGCCATGTATCGCCAAACGGATCCCGAGGCCAGAGGCCGGTATTCTCATGAGCTGCCAAGTGATTCTGTTCACCACTCGGGTTGCCGGTCCTCGATGCACGGCAGACGAGTCCGCCAACGCCGGGAGAGCCGCCTTCGTTGATCAGGGCCAGTTTAGAACGAACGGCTCACTCTTCACCGGCGG
>DATLZF010000073.1:0-3074 GCA_035574135.1 Candidatus Methylomirabilota bacterium | reverse complement strand
GATACGCCGTTTCGTGCCCCGCTTGATCGCGCACGCGGACCGTCGCCCCAAACCGAACGCGGTCCTCTCCGGTCGGAGGCGGCGGCACCACCACGGCGGTGGCAAGACTCCGCCTGAGATGGGCGATGCGTTGATCCCGAGCACGCAGCGCGGGGGCGTCGTCCCCGGCGCTCGTGGCCAGGCGCGGGCGTTCGGTCTCGGCCAGCCGGGCCAGTTCCTCCCGCAGTCGCGCCGCCCCCGTCGGCGTGAGATAATTGGGTGCGCCGGCCGGAAGCACCGGCGCCGGTCGCACGCCCGGATCGGAATTCGGAGCCTCGTCCGATTCCCTTGTGAACGCCTTGCTCATGCGTGCCGGAGCCTACCGCCCGGCAAAAAGGACGGCAACAGTGCCGCCGGCCAGGCAGACACGCCCCGAGCTCAATGACACTCCGGGCCGGTCGCCCATTCGGCTTTGCCCGCCGGACCGGCGGGGCGGCCCGATTGGCGGCGGGGATTTCGACGTTCGACTTGGCGGTCCGGCTGGCGATACTCAAGGGCATGCTGTCGAAGTTCGCATGGGGCGTGCTGGCGTGGGTCGCCGCCGGGTCAGGGACATGCTCCGACGCGGTGGCCGCCTCGTCGGCACTGGTGAGGCGGGATCACCGTATCGAGATTCATCCCTTCGCCGCCGCGCCGGACATTGTCACGCCAGTGGGGATTGCCGTGGATGGCCGCGGCCGCGTTTTCGTGGTCGAGTCGCACACGCATTTCCCCCCGCCCGATTATCGCGGGCCCGTGTTCGATCGCGTCCGCGTCCTGGAGGATCGCGACGGGGACGGCCGGGCGGACCGCATCGGGACCTTTGCCGAGGGGTTTCGGCATGCGATGAATCTGGCGCCGTCGCCGGGGGGCGGGCTCCTGCTCACCTGCCGCGACAGGGTGCTGCGGTTGAGCGATACGGACGGTGATGGTGTGGCTGACCGACAGATCCCGCTGCTCCGCCTCGACACGGCCGCCGATTATCCCCACAACGGGCTCGGGGGGCTGACCGTCGGCGACGACGGGTTTATCTACGTGGGGCTGGGCGAGAACCTGGGCCGGGCCTACGTGCTTCGGGGCACCGACGGGAGTTCCTGCTCCGGCGGTGGGGAGGGCGGAGGCGTGTTTCGATGCCGTGCGGATGGCAGCCGGGTTGAGCGCGTGGCGACGGGATTCTGGAATCCCTTCGGCCTTGCCTTCTTTGCGTCGGAGTTCCTGCTGGCGGTGGACAATGATCCCGACGCCCGCCCGCCAAACCGGTTGCTGGATGTCATCAAGCACGGAGACTACGGCTATAAGTTCCGCCACGGACGCAGCGGACTCCATCCTTTCGTCGCCTGGAACGGCGAGTTGCCGGGCACTCTGCCCATGATGGCGGCCACGGGCGAGGCTGCCTCGGGGGTGTTGCCCTGTGCCGGAATGCGGTTGCCGCCGGAATATCGCGACGCCATCCTCGTCGCCTCTTGGGGCGACCACCGCATCGAGGTCTATCGGCCGCGCCCGGTGGGCGCCTCGCTCTGGGCCGGGCGCGAGGTGTTGATCGAAGGCGACTCCTCATTCCGCCCGGTGGCGATGGCGGCTGCTCCCGATGGCGCGGTGTATATCACCGACTGGGTGGACCGCGATTATGCCGTTCATCGCCAGGGTCGCGTCTGGCGTCTTGCCGCTCCATTCCCTCCGCTCGGGGGGCTCCACGCCACCCAGGTCATGAACGCGGATCGGCTCAGGCTTCGCCGGCTCCTCGGTGCCGACGGTGAACTGGAGACGGACGAACTTTTTGACGCGTTGGCCGGCGACGATCCGTTCCTGCGAGCCGTGGCGGTGGGGGAGTTGTCTCATCCCGACCTGCGGGAGAACCTTCTGGTCGAGCTCTCAAGCCCCAAGCCAAAGGTCCGACTCGGAGTGCTGCTGGCGCTGCGGCGCGGCGGGGTGCCGCATCCGGAAGCCATCGTCGAGCACGCCCTGGCCGACTCCGATGAAGCCATCCGGATGGCCGCCCTGATCTGGGCGGCGGAGGATCGGCTGCACGTTTCACCCGATCGTCTTGCAAGGGCACTGACAGCGGGGCCGGTTTCTCCGGCGTTGATCAAAGTGCATGCCGCCGCACTGGCCACGCTTGCTGCTGCCACGAACGGAGTGTCTCCGATTTCGCCTCCCGACGCGCGCCCCCGGAGATTGTCCCTCGTGCGACGGGACGACGAAGACCGCTGGCTGGCTCGTTTGCGCGAGGACGCAGCGGCAACCAACACCTTGTGGCGACTCGAAGCCGTCCGCCATCTCGCCGGCTCGTTGCGGGTTGATGTGCTCGACGAACTGAGCCGGGTGGCCATGGACCCGGCCAATTCGGACCTGCTCCGGGCGGAGGCCCTCGTGGCGCTGGCCGGAAGCGTGGAGACGCTGTGGCCCGGGTTGATCGGGCTGCTGGAGGATCGCTCCATCGTGGTGGCCATCGAGACGTCGCGCGTGCTGCGCCCGGTCGCGCGCGAGCACGCCGTGCGGCGAGCGATCGAAGCACGACTGCAAGAAACTCTCACCCGGGCCGACGAGTCGGTGCTGGCCGAGCAACTGCGCTTTGCCCTCGATTTGACTTCGCCCGAGGCCCCGCAGAGGGATCCGAGCCGTCGCCCAAGGACACCCGAGCAATGGCGGCGGGCGCTGGAAATGCCGGGAGACACCGCCTCCGGCCGCCGTGTGTTCTTCAACCCGGCCATCGGCTGCGCTCGTTGTCATCGGGTGGAAGATCATGGCGGCAGCCTGGGGCCCGACCTGTCCGCCATCGGCCGTGTGGCGGATCGGGACAAAGTGCTCATGGCAGTGCTGGATCCCTCGCGGGAGATTGCGCCGCAGTTCGCCACCCACCAGATCACCACTCACGAAGGCCGCTTTTACTCCGGGTTGCTGCTGGAACCAGCGACGAACGGGCCGGCCATTTTACTGGACGGCGCCGGCCAGGCTGCGGTGATCCCGAGGGCACAGATTGCGTCGCAGGCGATCTCGAAGGTGTCATTGATGCCGTCCGGCCTCGAGGCCGCCCTCTCCGTGTCGGATTTTCGGGA
>DATLZF010000072.1:0-3167 GCA_035574135.1 Candidatus Methylomirabilota bacterium | reverse complement strand
CACCCGCCGGGGTGGCGGTTCCGTCCGCCGGTGCCCCGGGCCTGCCCGCCGCAAGCCGCTGCTCCAGATCCGTCAAGCGCCGGGTCAGCGTCTGCAGCTCGAACCGGGTGGCCTCCAATTCACGCCGCACGCTGCCGCTGCGGACGAACGCGGCGATGGGCAGGACGAACACACAGACGATGAACCCTCCGACGATGAGGATGCCAAGGGCTTCCATGCAGCGTTGTCGTTCAGCGTTTCATACGCGACCAACCCACGTGGGCGGACACTGGGGCTACGGCAGAACGAAGGCCAGCCTGAAGTGAGATGTCCGGGCGGCCGGACCAGGCCGGTTTTGGAAAACCGGGACGGGCGGCAACCCTTCGGGCCAGGACACATGCCGTTCGAGAATTCGATGCTTGGGTCCCGCCGGGACAAGAGAAACGGGAATGATGCAGCGGGCCTTCTGTGGTCCGGAACGAATCGATGGAGACGGGGTGGAACGGGTTACCCGCCTTCCACGGCGCCGATCCAACTCAGGATGCCGTGCGGCGCATCACCGTCTGGCTTTGCTCGCGCATGAACTGGGGCACGTAGTACCAGCCGAGAGCGTTGCGCCCCGTGCTGCCGGAGTGCTTCCATCCCCCGAAGGATTGCACGCCCGGCCAGGCCCCGGTGGTGGCGCCGCCGCGCCGGTTGGCATAGACGACACCGGCTTCGATTTCAGCGAAGAACTCCTCCCGTTCGTGCTCCTCTTCGGTGAAGATGCCGGCGGTCAGCCCGTAATCGCTGTCGTTGCAGCGCTGGATCGCCTCGGCCAGCGACCTGACTTCGGCGACGACCAGCAGGGGCACGAAGAGTTCCTCGCGGAAGAGTCGCGAGCCGGTGGGCAGGCGATCGGCAATGACAGGTTCGACATAATGGCCGTGCTCGCGGCCGTCGCCGCTCGGGCGTTTGCCACCGCACAGCAGGCGGCCTTCCTTTTTCGCCAGTTTGATGGCCGCTTCGTAACGGGCCACGGCCGCGGCGTTGATCAAGGGCCCCAGGAAGGTTTCGCGGCGCGTGGGGTCGCCGATGACAAGTGCGCGTGTCTTGTCCACCAGCCGGTCCAGCAGCGGCGCGGCCACACGGGTGTGCACGTAGAGCCGGGAACAGGCCGAGCACTTCTGCCCGCCGAACCCGAAGGCGGCGCGGACAATACCCTCGGCCGCATCATCGAGGTTGGCGGAGGGCATGACGACGGTTGGATTCTTGCCGCCCATCTCCGCGATGCAGGGCCGGTGGCGACCGAAGCGCGCGAGGAGCGCTTCGCCGACAGCCCGGGAGCCGGTGAAGGCCAGGCCCGCCACATCCGGGTTGGCGATGAATTCCTCGCCGATCTCCGAACCCGAGCCGGTGAGGATACTCACCACGCCGACGGGCAATCCGGCTTCATGCAGGATCTCGTAGAGCATGAGCCCCGTCCAGGGAGCGTCGCTGGCCGGTTTGAGCACGATGGTGTTGCCCGCCACCAGTGCGGCGGCCGCCATGCCGGTGGCCAGCGCGAGCGGGAAATTGAACGGCGAGACAATGGCCCAGACACCGTACGGCTTGAGGACGCTGCGCGTCACTTCGGTGCCTTGGCCGCCCATGGCCATGGTGAAGCCCTGGTGCAGTTCCATTTGCCGGCAGTAATAGAGGATCAGGTCCACGCTCTCGGACACTTCCGCGATGGCCTCGAACCGGTTCTTGCCCACTTCCATGGTTAACAGCGCCGCCAGGCGGAACTGCCGCTCGGTCATCAGCTCTGCCGCCTTGCGCAGGAAGGCGACGCGCTGTTCCCAGCCGAGGTCGCGCCAGTCGCGCAAGGCCGCCTTGGCCGTTGCCACGGCGCGGGCGGTTTCCTCTCGGCCGGCGGATTGGAAGCGGCCCAGTTCAATCCGCGTGTCGATGGGCGACGTGTCCGGGAAGACGCCGGCCTTGGCGGTCTTCTTCCGCCCACCGAGGAAGATCGGATGCGTGCGGCCGAGGCGGCCTTGCAGGTGTTCAAGCCCGGCCTCGAAGGCTTGATGAAAGTCGTCGCCCAGTGATCCGAGCGAAGCGTAGGTGATCTTTTCCATAGGCTGGCCTCTGCCGAGGCTCCGACAGGATAAGCCGGAATCCCGCCGTGCGCAAAATCCGGATGGGACACTCGCCTGCGGCAGCCGCTCGAATCGTTCCGGCCGGCGGGTTGCCGGGATGCACACCTGTGCTGTCTGGAGGGGACAAAAGCGACGTGTGGTGCTCTCGCGTGTGCGGCGTGGGTTGAGAACGAGCCACTTCCGCACCTGCACGATCGTCCCTCCGGGTCGGCTCCGGTGAGTCTCGGGCCGGCGTTGCGGGACGGTCCCACGACGCGGTCAGGGCCGGGAACCGTGCTCCGCGAGCCACTCGACCACCCGCCCCGTCACGCGCAGGGAGAACAGGACGCTGATGTGACCGTGGGGCACCCGCCAGATGTCGGGCTGATGCCAGGCCTTCCAGAGCCGTTCCACGGTCTCGCCCGGCGCGAACAAATCGTATTCGGACTTCACGATCAGAACGCGGTGGCGGTCGCAACGAGGTTGCCGTAGGGCGGGATCGAGCTTCTCCAGATTCGGAACGCCGCCGCCCCAGGTGCGCCGGGCCGGCGCACAGAACGGCAGTTCGGCCAGCGCCCGGGCCATGTCGGCCACAGGCGTCATCACCACGCCGAAATCGATCTGATCGTCGTGAGTGAGGGTCATGGCGGCCAGCCAAGCGCCGAGCGAGATGCCCCAGAGTCCGACCCGGGGTGCGCCTTGCGCCTGGAGCCATGCCGCCAATGCGCTGATCTCGACCAGAGCCTGTTGCACGGCTTCGACGGTTCGCAGCGGATCGGCCGAGATGAAGTTCCGCACTGCGCCGGGGCCGCGCGGTTTGCGGCTGCCGTGATAGGGGAGGAGGAATCGGATGACCGTGAAGCCGGCGTGAGCCAGTTTCCCGGCAAGCCACGGAAATTGAAGGCAGTACTGGTACTCCCCGTTCCAGCCATGGATGAGAATGACCGCGGGCTGTTGTTGCCAGTCGGGTCGGGCGGTGTGGAGCCGGCCCGGCACGCGGTTGTTGCAGGACCAGGGAGAGGGAAGCGGTGTCTCAAACTCGAAGCGGCCCGGCGTGTAAAACCGCGGCGTGAGGCGGCTGCTTCGAGC
>DATLZF010000071.1:0-5910 GCA_035574135.1 Candidatus Methylomirabilota bacterium | reverse complement strand
GCGAATCCGTCGCGTCGCCTCGTAGCCGTCCATCTCGGGCATCTGGCAGTCCATTAAGATCACGTCGTACGGGATCCGTTGTAAGGCGGCCAGGGCCTCGGCCCCGTTCGCTACGGCATCGGCGTGACAGCCCAACTTCTTTAGCTGTTTCAAGGCAACGCGTTGGTTCACTTCGTTATCCTCGGCCAGCAGAATCCGCAACTTGTGCCGGGGTGGCGGCTGGGGTGCCGAGGCTGTGGCCGCTGTCACGCCTCGCAAGGGAAGGGCGGCGGAGGTGGGCGGGACGCTGAGAACTTCCACCAAACAATCGAACAGCCGGGTCTGCCGGACGGGCTTGGTCAGGCAGGCGGAGACACCGGTGCTTTGCATGACCCCGGGGTTCAGGCGGCTGCCGATGGGCACCAGCATCACGATCCTCACCGGGCCCAGGTGCGCATCGCTGCGGACCGATTGGGCCAGAGCCAGGGCGTCGCACGTGGTGATTTCCTGGTCGATTACCATCAGGTCGAAAGGCGCGCCGGCGCTGGCGGCCTGCCTCAATGCCTCCAGGGCGCCGGCGGCATCGGTTGCCGCCGCGTCGCGCATCTTCCAACGCTGGAACTGCTCGTGGCGAATGGCCCGCTGGGTCGCGCTCTCCTGGACGAGGAGGACGCGCCGGCCAGCCAGTCGCCCGAGATCCATCTCCTGGCTGCTGCGGGCCGAGGCGGCGGGTTGCTTCTCGAACGGAAGTTGGAACCAGAACGTTGACCCCTCGCCAGCCCGGCTCTCGACGCCGATTTCTCCCCCCATCAACTCGACCAGTTGCCGCGAGATCGAGAGGCCGAGCCCCGTGCCGCCGTATTTGCGCGTGGTCGATCCATCCGCCTGAGTGAAGGGTTGGAAGATTTGCCCCAACGCCGAGGCGTCGATGCCGATGCCGGTGTCGCGCACCTCGAAGCGCAGTGTCAGATGCGTGGGCGATTCGGCCACGCGGGTCACGCGCACCAGCACCTCGCCCTTCTCGGTGAACTTCACGGCGTTACCGACCAGGTTCACCAAAACCTGCCGGACACGCCCCGGGTCGCCCCGCAGGAAGCAGGGCAGGTCCTGATCCATCCAGACCGCCAGGTCGAGGCTCTTGCGCTGGGCGCGATCCGCCAGCATTTCCGCCGCCCCCTCGACCACTTCCCGCAATTCGAAATCGATGACCTCGAGAGTCAACTTGCCGGCCTCAATCTTGGAGAAGTCAAGAATGTCATTGATGATGGCAAGCAGCGTGTCGCTGCTGCTGCGGATGGTCTCCACCAGTTCCCGTTGCTCCTGGGAGAGGGGGGTGTCGGCCAGCAGGTCGGTCATGCCGTTGATGGCGTTGAGGGGAGTGCGGACCTCGTGGCTCATGTTGGCCAGGAAACGGGCCTTGACGCGGGCGGACTCAAGGGCCGCCTCGCGAGCCTTTTCCCGCTCGGCCTCGGCCTGCTTGCGCAAGGTGATGTCTTCCACCGCCCCTTCGTAGTAGAGGAACCGGCCGTCAGCGTCCCGCACGGTGCGAGCCGCTTCGGAGATCCAGATCTTGCTGCCATCACGACGGAAGACCTCCGACTCGAAACCGGTGACCTCTCCGTTCTCTCGCATGAGCCGGCTGAACTCCTCGCGCCGGCGGGGATCGACGTAGAGCTGGTGCTCGATGTCCGTCAGGGCCTCGATCAGGGCCTGCGGCGAGGGATAGCCGTAGAGCCGGGCCAGGGCGGGATTGGCGCTCAGGAACTTGCCCTCCCGGGTCGTCTGAAAGATCCCCTCGACCGAGTTCTCGAACATGGCCCGGTATTTTTCCTCTGCCTGGCGCAGTGCTTTCTCGGTCTCCTTGAGCTGGGTGATGTCGCGGGAAAGCCCGATGAGGCCCGTGATTTGGCCCGCCTGGTTGTAGATGGCGACCTTCGTCACGGAAGCCCACATCTCGCGCCCGTTGCCGTCCACCTGTCGTTCGAGCTTGTTGATCAGTGGCTGGCCGGTGGCGAGGATCTTCTGTTCGTCGGCGAAATACTCCTCGGCCAGTTCCCGCGGATGAAAATCGAAGTCCGTCCGGCCTTCGACCTCCCGCGGGTCGTTCAAACCCAGTCGGCGGACCATGGACAGGCTGCAACGGAGAAAGCGGGAATGGACATCTTTGAAGTAGATGCGGTCCGGAATGTTCTCCAGCAACGCTCGGAGCAGATCGCGTTCATAGGCCAGTTCCTCCTCGATCTTCTTCCGCTGCGTTACATCCCAGAAAATGCCCTGGATGCCCACCACCTGGTTGGCCGCGTTGTAGAGCGGCGTTTTGATGACGTGGACATACAGGCGGTCGCCATTGGGTTTGTGGTGGGCCTCCACCGTGTCCAGGCTCTGCCGGGTGGACATGACCCGGAGGTCGTCCCGGTGGTACTTGGCAGCCAACTCCCGCGGGAACAGGTCGAAATCGGTCCGGCCGATGATCTCTTCCAGCGGTTTGCCGACCGCGACACAAAAGCGCTGGTTGGCGAAGGTGAAACGGCCATCGACGTCCTTGCGGAAAATGTTTTGCGGCAGCGTTTCCACCAGCGTCTGGTAGAACGCCTCGGAGGTCTTGAAGCGATCCTCGGCCCGCTGGCTGGCCGCCACAGCGCGGTCCAGGTCTTGCAGATGCCGCCGCAATTCCAGTTGCGCCATGACCTGGCGACCAAGGGCCCGCAGGCCATCGGCCTGCTCCGTCGTCAACTGGCGCGGCGCGCGATCCAACACCGCCAGCACGCCGACCTTGAAACCGTCCGGGCTCACCAACGGCACGCCGGCGTAGAACCGCACGCCGCCGTCGCCGCCCACTCGCGGGTGATTTGCGAACCGCCCGTCGGCTTGCACGTCCTCAATCGTCAGCAGGTCGTCGCCGGCCAGGGCGTGGTGACAGAAGGAAGTATGGCGATCGGTATCGGGTCCGGCCCAGCCCACGGCGGCCTTGATCCAGACACGGTCGGCATCGACCAGGGTGATGCAAGCCATCGGCGCCCTGCAAACCAAGGTCGCCAGCCGCGCCAGGTCTTCGAGGGCCGGCTCCGATTCGCCACCGGCGGCCAGATAGCGCCGCAAGACCTCCGCTCGCCGGGATTCGTCGGTCGGCCGGGGGACGATTGTCATCACGCTCTAAATCTCACTGCGGTTTTGCCTTGGCAAGCGTCACTTTTCCGGCCGCAGCGTCTCCGCAGCCCCGGAGTTTTCCGACGGGCCCGGAGGGCCCGGTCAACGGCGCGGGGCATGGTCACGTCTCCTGAACCTTCGGCGTGGGTGCGGCGAACTTGAGCCGCATGCCGGCGGAGCGGGTTGACGGCCTGAAGACGGTTGGTCTGGGGCTGGGCGAGCCAGCCTTCGTGTCCGGACGTGCGGCGTGGTGTCACCGGCCTGTGCCCGGTCCCGCGCCGGGGTCGAAGCCGGATGTGGCCGGACGCTGCCGGGCACGGAATGCGCAGTTGACCGGGAAGGCGGCCTTCCGTTGAGTCGTCACATGAACCGCCTTCTGCCTCACTGCGCTGCCGTGGTCGTCGGTTTGGCTCCGGCGACGACCGGAGCGGCGGAGTCGCTGGCCGGCGCGACGCCCCTGTTCAACGGCCGCAATCTTGCCGGCTGGGTGCGGGTCAACTGCGCTCCCGATACGTTCACGGTTCGCGACGGCATGATCGTCTCCACCGGGATTCCCACCGGCGTTTTGCGGACCGACCGGCAATACGAGAACTTCGAGCTCGAGCTGGAATGGAAGCACGTCCACCCCGGGGGCAATGCCGGGCTTTTTGTCTGGAGCGACCCGCTGCCCGCTCCCGGCGTGCCTTTCACCCGCTCGATCGAAGTGCAGATTCTCGATGGGCGCAATTCGGAGAATGCCACCAGTCATGGCGACGTGTTCGCGATCCACGGGGCCACGTTCAAACCGGATCGCCCGCATCCGGCCGGCTGGATGCGCTGTCTGCCCGGCGAACGGCGCGCCCGGCCCGCCGGCGAGTGGAATCATTATCGCGTCCTTTGCAGCAACGGGATCATTCAACTTGCGGTCAACGGCAAGGTTGTGTCCGGCGGCAGCGCCAGCCGGCCGCGCAAGGGATACATCTGTCTCGAGTCCGAAGGCTCCGAATGTCATTTCCGCAACCTGCGTCTGCGCGAGCTGCCTTCGTCGGGTGCCTCCCCGGAGGAGTCGGCCAGGCTGGCGGAGAACTTCCAATCGCTCTACACTGGCGTCGATCTTGCCGGCTGGCGCGTGGACGCGGGGCACCGCGGGCACTGGCAGCCCAGGGATTGGATTTTGGATTACGACGGTCGCAGTGAGGCGGCTGATCCACACCTTTGGACGGAGCGTGAGTTCGGCGATTTCGTGCTGATCTGCGATTGGCGCTGGACGAATCGCGGTACCCGGCACCTTCGCCCGGTGATCCGCCCCGATGGCAGCGAAGCCACGGACGCCGCCGGGCAGCCGGTTCAAACCGAGGTCATGGATGCGGGCGACAGCGGGATTTATCTGCGTGGCAGCGATAAAACCGAGGTGAACATCTGGTGCTGGCCCGTGGGTTCGGGCGAGATCGCGGGTTACCGGCGCGATCCGGCCATGCCGGCCAGGGTGCGCGCGGCCGTCACGCCGCGATGGAAGGCCGACAAACCCATCGGAGAATGGAACCGGTTCGTCATCACAATGAGGGGCGAGAACGTGACCGTGGAACTCAATGGTTTGACGGTGGTCTCCAATGCGCCGCTTCCCGGGGTGCCACGGCGCGGTCCCATCGGGCTCCAGCATCACGGCGATCCCATTCAGTTTGCCAACCTGTTCATTCGAGAATTGCCCTGAGCTTTGGGAGAGGCGACAGCCGGCTTGTTGGCGGGGACACGATCTGCGTGTTTCCGGAAGGCGGCTGCACTATTGCAGCGGGGGCAGCAGGAACGGCTCGACCGTGCGGCGCCAGATTTCGTATCCGCGTGCATTCATGTGCAGCCGGTCTTCCACAAAAATGTCGGGCTTCGGTTTCCCATCATCGCCCAGCATTCGGCTGTACACATCGATGAAGGTCAGCCGGGGATCGCTCCGGGTGAATTCCTCGATCAGTTGGTTGGCCTTGCGGACCTTCTCCACCTGTGCCCAGCGGGCCGGATTCGGGGCGATGGAGATGTAGGCCACCCGGGTTTGCGGCAGGGCGGCGTGGACCTTGGCGACGAACGCTTTGAAATCCCCGGCCACTTGTTCGGGGGATTTGCCGGCGTTGATGTCATTGCCACCGGCGTACATCACGATTTGGCGGGGGCGATAGGGCAGAACGATGCGCTCGGCGAAATGGATGGAATCGCTGATCTGCGAGCCGCCGAAACCGCGATTCAGAACGGGATGGCGCGGGAAATCCTGCGCCAGGCTTTTCCAGAGGCGGATGCTCGAGCTGCCCACGAAGAGGATGGAGTCTCGCGGCGGTGGGTTTGTTCGATCAGCCGCTTCGAACGCCGCGATCTCTGGCTCCCAGCGGGCCGGGCCTTGGGACGCCGGGGCCTCGGAGCCTGAGGCCGTGAGGACCGAGGCGGCTGCGCACAGGGCCACCAGCCAGCAGACGCAACGGCGGATCCGGCTGGCGAGCGTCCCACGGTGGATCACCCGTTCAATGCGGCACTTCGCTGCCGGCATCGAAGGTGTAGCGGAGGCGGAACGAACCGTCCGGGTGCTCGACCATGACGTGGCTGGGCGCGTGGCTGCGAGCGAGGGTTTTTGCGGTTTCAACGGCATTGAGCTTTTGCGGCAGGCGATGGATGGCCTGGCGAATGCCTTCGCGAAAGATCAACCAGCCGCCGCCATCGCCCGCGGTGACGAAAAAGCGGGCGACTTGGGGCGGTAGGACCGGGGCGGAGGAGTTTTTCGTCGTCATGCTGTGGAGCGGCGGGAGTTTTCCAACCCTTGAAGGA
>DATLZF010000070.1:0-7354 GCA_035574135.1 Candidatus Methylomirabilota bacterium | reverse complement strand
AGCCCGACGCCGAAGATTTCCTGCCAGAATCGGTTCACCGTGACGCGGGCGGTGAGCGGATTGTCCGGCGAATTGATCCACTGCGCCAAGCCCAGGCGGTTCGTCGGCGCGCCGGCCGGCATCGGGTGTAACACGGCGGGCGGGCCCGCAATCACCTTGTCCCGCGGTTTGTCGTACTGGCCCCGGAAGAGGATGTGCGCCATGGGCACCGAGTCCTTCTTCTCCTGCTGGATGTGCGTCACGGGGTTGCGCTCGCGGAGGGCGTCGCGCTCGGCCTTGAGGACATCGTGCCGGGCGACGAGGTCGATGTAGGTCCGGTCGCGCGTGGTGATCCAGTAGTCGAAGATGGCCTCCTTCTGTTCTGGCGTGCGCTGGTCCGCAGCCAGCGTGAGGGCGTGGCGGACGGGCACGACGCGGGCGAGAGTTTTGACCTCGCGGCTGGAGAGGCGGCGGTCGTAAACGCGGACGTCTTGCACCCGGCCGCGCTCGAATTCATGGCCCTGGCTGCGCTGGCCGACATGCAGTGGCACCGGGGTGCGGATGGAATCCTTCAATGCGTCGTTGTCGGTGTTGAGCGGGGTCTCCACGCCATCGATGTACATCCGCACCCCCTTGGCTTTGCCAGAGCCATCGTAGGTGACGAAAACATGCTGGAAGGTTTTCTCCCGGATCACGTCGGCCTTGGTGGAAACCTTGATCGCGTTCTCCGGCCACTTGTGGACGATGTGAACGCTGAATTTCTTGTCGCTCTGGTAGAGATCCCAGCCACGGTAATCCTTGCCGACATCCATGCGGGCGATGATGCCGGAGTTGCCGGCCGCCTTGCTCACGCGCACCCAGGCGCCGTAGCTGAAGGCGTTGGTGCGCTCGAAGTCGCCCGCGTCGCCGAGATTCAGCGTCGCCCCCTTCTTCAGGACCAGCGCCGGGCCGAGCTTGCCCGCCTGCCACTCCTCGTCGCCTTTGAGTGGCAGCCAGGGGGTGGGGCCTTGCGCCACCAGAACGCCGTTGCTCAGACGCTCGTTCAGCGGCACGTGGACGACGAGATTGGACAGGTTGAGGTCGCCGTCCAGATCGGACGGGAGGGCGTTGGCCAGCCAGGCCTCGTAAGCGGGCCGGGCTTCGTTGCGGCGGGCGGCGATCTGGTTGGTGACGGATGTCAGCTCGCCCGGCAACGCGGCCCAGCGCGCGGCGTCCTCGGCCGTTTGAGGCACGAGGATGCTGGGCGCGGAGTCCTTGGCATTGCCGTCTTTGGCCGGTTGGGTCGTGTTCCGGAAGAAGGCTTCCATGGAATAAAAGTCGCGCTGGGTGAACGGATCGAACTTGTGGTCGTGACAGGCAGCGCAATTGAGCGTCACGCCCAGCCAGACCCAGCCCGTGGTCGTCACGCGGTCGTTGGCATAGAGCGCCTGGTTTTCCTCGTCGATGGTGCCGCCCTCGTTCGTGGTCATGTTGCAGCGGTGGAAGCCGGTGGCCGTCTGCTGGTCGATGGTCGGATTGTCGAGCAGGTCGCCCGCAAGCTGCTCGAGGGTGAACTGGTCGAAGGGCATGTTCCGGTTGAACGCTTTGATGACCCAGTCCCGGTAGGGCCACATCTCCCGGTAGTTGTCGAAGTGCAGCCCGTGCGTGTCGGCGTAGCGGGCGGCATCCAGCCAGTAACGGGCACGATGTTCACCCCAGGCCGGCGAATCCATGAGGCGCCTGACCAGCTTTTCGTAGTAATCGGGCGAACGATCCTTCACAAACGCCTCCACCACCTCCGGCCTTGGTGGCAGCCCGGTGAGGTCCAGCGAGAGCCGGCGGGCGAGGGTGCGGCGGTCGGCCTCGGGGGCCGGCTTCAGTCCTTTGGCCTGGAGTTTCGCCAGGACGAACGCGTCGATCGGGTTGCGGACGGGGAAACCACCGGCCTTCACGCTGGGCACGGCAGGTCGTTCGGGCTTGATGAATGCCCAGTGTCCCTCCCACGGCGCGCCGGCCAGGATCCACTGCCGCAGTTTGTCCTTCTGCTCGGGTTTAAGAACCTTGTGTGAGTCCGGCGGTGGCATGAGGTCATCCGGATCGGTGGTGATGACGCGTTGCCAGAGTGGGCTCTTGTCGGGCGCGCCGGGCACTACGGCCGGTCCGCGTTTCGGAGTGTTCTCAAACAGCCCTTCTCGCGTGTCCAGGCGCAGGCCGGCTTTGCGGGCGTTGGCGTCGGGGCCGTGGCAGGCGGTGCAGTTCTCGGCCAGGATGGGCCGGATGTCACGGTTGAAGCGGACATCCGCCGCCGCCCCGGCCGTCGGCGGCCTCAGCAGCGCCAAGGGCACTCCCAGTAGAAGCAGAAGGAGTCTCGTGCCGGTCCCGCCTCGCGGTGCGTCGATGATAGAAAATGCTTTCGCCATCATGCTGATCAGAATCCTGACGGTAAGCGCGCCCGCCACCTTCAAGCTCATTGGCGGCAGAAGTCTTTTCTTATCTTGCGGAAGCCACCGCCGGAAATGGGGTATTCGGTCCTTCGCCGGGTCGCCTCGAGCCGGATTTCGCCCAAACCTGCGGCCCGGATCAGAGATCCCGGTAGCGAATCAACTGGATGCCGCGTGCCGTAACCAGCGCTTTGACCCTTGGGCTGATCAGGGCATCGAGTTCCTGCGATGGCTCAACGGAGGGGTGGGAATAGAGCTCGAAATCCCCCGGTGGCAGGGTGGGCAGCAGGCCGAGCAGACAGGATTCATCCATCTGCCCATCATGCCGCAGACCGTACACGGCGTTCGTGTGGCGGACACCGGCGCGCTGCAATCGGGGCCGGGCGTGGGCAGCCAGCACCCGGAAGATCAGAGCATGGCCGATCTGACGGAGCGGACGCCTGTACCACAGGGCCGGCCCTCCCCGCAATGGCTCGCGGGTTAGCCGGAGGCAGCGCTGCGCGCAGCCGCGCAATTGCTCAAGCACAAGGTCGAGTACTGCCGGATGCAGATGGAAGTGGAGATGGCCGTTGACGTGGTCCAGCGGCAGGCCGGTCTGGTGGAACTTCTCGAACTGGGCCTTGATCTCCGCGCGCATCTGGGGACGAAGCCGGCGCCGAAGGAAACATTGCCAACCCCACCATGCCGGCGCCGAACTGAACTCGCGGCGTTCGTTCACCAAGTCCGGGATGTCTGTCGGCGCCAGTGTCGAGTGTCCCAGCACCAACGTCAGATGCAGCCCTACGGCCAGGCTCGGATGCTCCCGGGCCAGTTCCACCGCTTCGTCAAAGCCCGGTTCGTTCACCATCAGGCTGGCCGAGGTGAGGATCCCTTCCCGATGAGCCCGGATCACGGCCTGATTGATCTCGGCGGAGCGCCCGAAATCGTCGGCGTTTACGATCAGGCGGATGCGCCCGGGCCCCGGCTGAACAGACGGTTTCACCAAGTGCGGCGCATTTGACCGACAGGGCCATCGCTTGGTCAAGTGCGTTGGCTGTCGTGGGTCGGACGCACTGGAATGCCTCGCGTCACCCCGCCCGGCCTCGGCCCGACTCGTTCCTACGCGTGGCCCACCACGGTCGGGCGGCGGACCGGGCTGCCGTGGGC
The DNA here is from genome assembly GCA_035574135.1 of Candidatus Methylomirabilota bacterium. GTDB lineage: Bacteria > Verrucomicrobiota > Verrucomicrobiia > Limisphaerales > DATLZF01 > DATLZF01. The sequence goes on along the minus strand of DATLZF010000070.1, from coordinate 3,809 downwards.
TGCCTCCACCGAAGCGGGCCAGCCAGGCAAAGGCCGGGCGCCTGGCTTGTTTCAGCGGTGGTAGAGAACACGGATCGAGTCGCTGGGATCGTCCGCCGTAATCAGGTCGGGACGACCATCCCCGTTGAGATCGGTGACATGCATGGGCAGGGTCCCGGGAAGCCAGTAAGATTGCGGAGGCTCAAAGCCGCCCGCACTCCGGGCCAACCAAGTCGTGCTTCCGCCGACCAAATCGGCCCGGCCGTCGCCGTTCACGTCGGCCACTTCAAGCGGGCCGCCCCGCCAGGAATCCGCGAGCACCTCGACCCTGGGGCCAAACCTCCCGTCTATCGTCGCCGCATGCACCACCACCTCGGCCCCGGTGGCGGTGGTGACCGATGCCACCAGGTCCGCTCGGCCATCGCTGGTGAAATCGTGGAAGGTGAAGCCGTCCACCGAATCCGCCTCCGCCGGGATGAGGTCTTGGACCCAGACCAAGGTCCCGCTCGGATTCGCGTGATAAACGCGCAGGCGCGACGCGAAGCCAGTGGACACAGTGGCGACGAGGTCTGCGCGACCGTCGCCGTTCAGATCGCGGAGCTGATAAGCCGACGGCTGCCCTTCGAAATCGAGCAACGGCAGCGCCGTAAACGAGCCGTCGGTTTGAGCAAGGAACAACGCGAGGGCGTTCGCGAAGAACAACGGGACGGCCAGGTCATCCCGCCCATCCCCGTTTAGATCGCCGGCCAGCACGGCGCTGGGGCGGTCGGGCAGCGACAGCGGCGTTTGCGCGGTGAAGCCGCCCGTGCCATTGGCGACGAGGAGGTGAAGCTGGTTGCTGGAACCGGCGGACGGGAACTCCGGCCGTTCGGTGATCACCGCCAGGTCGGGCAGAGCGTCCGCATTCAACCGAGCCGCGACCACGCCCGCCACTTGCGGCCCGACCGGAACCGGGTTGGTCACCCCGAAGCGGCCGTCACCCTGGCCGACCAGCAGGTAAACCACATTCGAGCGTTGATCGGCCACCACGATGTCCAACAGGCCGTCCAGGTTCATGTCCTGTTCGACGTGCGCTCTCGGGCTTAATCCCGGGATGATCACGTCCAAGCGGGTATCGAAACGTCCGCCACCCAAACCCGGGCTGATGAAGGCTTGGTTGCCCCCCACGACCGAGAGGAGGTCCAACAGTCCGTCGCCGTTGAAATCGGCCAGCAGACAATTGCCGCCGTTGTGGGTGAAGGCTGGCGTCTGCGCCGTGAAGGCGCCGCCGCCGTTGTTGCGCAGGATGGCGTGGTATGGGGCGCCGAAATGGCCGACCACCAGGTCGAGGTCTTGGTCGCCGTCCAGGTCGGCCAGCTTGAATTCGCGCGGGTTGTCGCCGGTGAGGTAATCCGTCTTCGCCTGAAACGTGCCGTCGCCGTTGCCCAGCAGGACTGACACGCTGTCGCCTGACTGGTTCGCAGTCACGAGGTCGGCGAGCCCGTCGCCGTTCACGTCGCCAGCGGCGACGCGTTGCGGAGCGAAGCCAGTCGCGAACGCTTGGGGGTTGCGGAACGTGCCGTCCCCGTTCCCGGGAAACACCGCGACGGTATGGTTGGCGAGGGCGACCGCGAGGTCCGGGAAGGCGTCCGCATTCAGCCGCGCCACGGCCACGTCTCGGGGCGCAAACACGGTGTCCGTGTTTCTCGCGGCCTGGAAGGTGCCGTCGCCATTGCCCAGCAGCACCGTGATCATCCAGCCGGAATCGTTCACCAGCACGGCGTCGGGGGTGGTGTCACCATTCACATCGCCGCTGACGACGCGCGAGGGCCGGTTGCCCGCGGTGTAATGCTGGCCCGCCGTGAAGGACCCCGCGCCGTCGCCCAACATCACTTGGAGCAAGTTGGCGGTTCGATCCACAACCAGCGCGTCCAGGAACGCATCCGCATTAACGCGGGCGAGGGTGTAACTGAAGGAAAAGCCGACGTTCGGCACGGTGCTCACGATCGGCGCCAGGAACGACTGGTCCGGCTGGCCGAACGACACCGAGATGTGGCCCGCACCGTCGTAGCCCACCAGATCGGGTTGCCCATCGTTGTTCACGTCGGCCACCTGGTCGCCGGTCGCCTCGAACAGCAGTGCGGGATACAACTGAGGCGGCCCGCCATCGGCGACTGCTGGATCCGTGCCGTCAAGATACTCGCGCAGGTTGGTGCGGCCATCCCCGTCGGCATCGGCGAGCGCATCGGAGGGATCCACCGGATCGAGGATCGCGGGGCGAAGCAATTCAAACACGTCGTCAATGCCGTCGCCATCCACGTCGAGAGGCTGCGTGAGCGGGCGGTTCTCCACGATGTAAGAATCCGGGCCGGCGTTGGCGGGCGGATTCGGATCGATCATTTCGTCCGGGCCGTTCTGCCCGAGTTTGATGGCGATCGGCGCCCCCGCCGTGTCGGTGTTCGTTCCGCGATAGAGCAGGAAATAAAAGTTGGAGCGCGAGTGGTAAGCAATGTGACCGGCGCCCGCGTTGTCATTGGTGTAGCCGGTGACGAACGGCAGTTCACCCCACGAGCCGTACGCGATGCGATTCGCGGTGCCGTAATCCAGCGGATCGCCGATAAACGCGTACGCTTCGCCTTCCGCCTCGTGGCCGAGCACTTTCGCGAACAGACGGTAGCGCACTTCAAACGTGTGGCCGTTTGGCACGCCGTCCAGATCGATGGTGCCCTTGTATTTCTCCTGAACGTATTCGGCGGCGAAGTTGCCCTCCAACGTCAGCGTCTTGGGCGGCAGGTCGCCCTCTTGTCCGACGATGCGGAACGTTGAGGGATTCCCGCCGATGCCCGCTTTGCCGGCGATTTCCGCGTGATAGAGGAACACCGGTTGCCACGCGGGCGAAACGTCATAGGCGCGCATTTCAACCACGATTTCCGCGAACGCGCTCAACTCCGTGTCATTCGGACCGCGGCCAGCCAGGCGCAGCACCATCGGTTTGACCTCGAAGGTCGGATCGGGCAGCGACTCGTCCTTCGTGAAACTGCGCTGCCAGCGGACGGCGGATGAGAACGTGGTCGGTTGTGTTTCGTCCGGTGGCGGAATCTCAGTCTCTCCCGCGCGGGCCAGCGCGTAGAAGGTGCCTTGGTCATTGGCCCACGCCCGCGCGCCGACGGAGTTCGTGCCGGAGCCGCCGGCGCCGGCGGGCAGGTAGGCATCGACTTCTTCCGCGTCCGGTTTGGAATCGACCTCCCGTTCGTCCGGGTTCCCCGTTTCGGCCACGGCGGTCATTTCCACCAGGCTCAGATCCACCACGAAGTCCGCGCCGCGCTGGTCCGACGCGATCTCCACGTCACCGATTGAGCGCATGATCACATTCGTGCCATCGCCGATGGAGATGTACTCGCTGGCCAGGTAATACGACGCGCCCACCGGCACGGTAAACAAGTGCAGCGGCGAAGCGGGCGAGAACGCGCACCGGCCGCCCTCCGGAATCGCCGTCTTGGTGCCGGCGTGGTACACCGACACCAATCCCTCGGCGTCGATGTCCGTGTTCTTGGTGAAAAAGTTTTCCGCGGACACGGTGAGGTCGGCGGAGTCAATCAGCCCATTCAAGCTGGCCTCGGAGTAACGCGTATCGGCCCACAGATCACTGCCCGTCAACACCCCGAGATCGGTGAAATACAAGTCCCGGAACCAGCCGGCCACGCTGCGGCGCGAGTTCTGATCGAGTATGCCGTCGCCGTTAAAATCGCCGCGCGGAAAGAAGAACATGTCATCGTGCGGATGTGCCGTGCCGTTGCCGTTGCCATCCAGCAACGGATGCTCGGCCGAGCCGTTCAACGCGTGCCGGCCTT
>DATLZF010000069.1:0-12808 GCA_035574135.1 Candidatus Methylomirabilota bacterium | reverse complement strand
CGCCTCGCGGACTCCGGGCGGGAGGAGTTCGTGCCTGCGACTGTGCTGTTGGAAATGAGGGAACGCCTTCCGAGGCTCGATGGCGACGGTTCATACGCGCGCTGGGCCCGATGGTTCTTCAGCGATCGGAGCACGCGGACGCTGTCCCCGCGTTCTCCGATTACGGTGCCGGATTACGCGCGGCGGTGTGTCGAGGAAGCTACACCGCGGGGCCTGGCTGAGGCGCTGCGGTTGTTTCCCACCAACCATCCGGCGCGTCTGGCGGGTTCCCCGCGTGATGACCAGGCCGGCCTGTCGCGAATCCCACTGACGGCGCCCCGATTTCCGGGGCGGGATCCACGGTGTTCGATCAACTGCCTCGATTTGTCGCCGTACTACAACGCCGCCCTGCGCGAGGAGTGGCATCAGCCGACGAACGCCTCCACAGGCTGGAGCCTGCGCGGCCTGCCTGCCGGACGCTGGCGGCTGGGTGGGGTGGAATTTGATGTGCGGGGCTTGATCCAACTTGCTGGCCAGGGGATTCAGGCGCAGCGGCCACCTTATCCCGTCGGCGTGACGAACCTTGTGGTGGGACGGGCCTGTGCCGGACTGCATTTCCTCCACGCGTCGATTTGGGCCATACCACTGCCATCGGGCACGCGCATTGGCCGGTATATCGTCCGCTACGTGGATGGGCGGACTCACGACATCCCGATCGTCCACCGCCAAAACTCGCTCGAATGGCAAGGCCACGAGGAACAGGTGCGGGGGTTGAAGGACACGGTGCTCGCCTGGCGGGGCCGCATGCCGAATGGGAAGCCGTGCCGGCTGCTTCGCTACGGCTGGAGCAATCCACGCCCCTCGGTTCCGATTCACAGCTTGGATTTCGTGTCGGAGATGACCCTGGCAGGGCCGTTCCTTGTGGCGATCACCCTGGATGAAAGCCAACCCAAGGTGACCCGCCGTGAATTTCCTTCCCGCAACCCAGACTGCCCCACGAATTGCCTCGATCTGAGCGCCAGCTACACCAGCCTGTTGACCGAGGACTGGCATGGGGACCGATGGGCGGGCAACAATCTGGCCGTGCTTCCCGCGGGAACACACAAGTTGGCCGGGGTGGAGTTCGATGTGCGCGGAATCATCCAGATGTCTGGCCTGGAAATTGAGAAGCACGCGCCGGGATTCCCCGAGGTGGTTGAAGGGATCCCCGTACATCAAAAAGTCCGGCGCATCCACTTCCTGCACGCGGTCGCGTGGGGCAACCACGTCGCGTCGGGAACTGTCATCGGTCAATATGAGCTGGCTTACCGCGGTGGCGGGCTGGCTACGGTGCCATTGAGAACCGGCCAGGAGTTGGCCGAATGGAAGACCGGCGGCACCTTTCCCCACCTTCCCTTGGCCCGAGTCGCTTGGACCGGCACCAACGCGTGGCGGTCGCCAATCCAACTCTTCAAATACTCTTGGGAGAATCCGCGACCCGATGCGGTGATTGAGACGCTGGCCATTCGTTCCCAAAAAACGGCGGCCGCGCTCTTCTTGGTGGCCGCAACGACGGAGTGAAAACACCGTGATCGCGTGGTCGGGAGTCAATCCCGACGGCATGGCACGGCAAATTCCAGTGAAGCTTTTCAAGTTCTCGTGGACGAACCCACGTCTCAAACACGCGATCACTTCTGTTGACTTCGCGTCGGCCATGGAAAACCCAACGCCTTTTCTCGTCGCCATCACGGCGGAGTAAAAGCTCCCCGCAACCTTTCACGGCCCCTTCCCCTGTAGCCATGTATGAGCCAACCTCGCATTGAATCCCGGCGCCGCCTTGGGCAGGTTATTACTCTCCTCTGCCTTGCCGTGGCCGCACCATCCCTCCCAGCCGCCACGCGCTACGTCAACATCGGCAACGCCGCACCTGCCCCGCCATTCCTCACCTGGGCCACGGCCGCCACCAACATCCAGGACGCCATCGACGCGGCGCAGGCGGGTGACATCGTGCTGGTGACGAACGGCGTTTACGCTACCGGCGGTCGGGCGGTGCATAGGACGATGACGAATCGAGTGGCCGTGACGAAAGCCGTGACGGTGCGCAGCGTCAACGGGCCGGCCGTGACCCGCATCGAGGGAGCGCCGCACGCGGGCGCACTCACGGGACTGGGAGACAACGCCATCCGATGTGCATATCTTGCCAGTGGCGCAGTACTTTCCGGCTTCACCCTGACCAACGGGTTCGCATCAGGAGATGCCGATGACGAACCTTCGGTTGCCGAGCAGGGAGCAGGAGGCGGCGCCTGGTGTGAAGCGGGCGCAGTGATTACGAACTGCATCTTGTCCGGGAATTTTTCCGGCAGCGGCGGAGGTGGCATCTATGGCGGTCAAATTCGCGACAGTATTCTGGTTAACAACCGCTCGGGTGAATTGGGGGGAGGCGGTGCGCTTGGAACGGAACTCCACTCGTGCATCCTGAATGGCAATTCGACCGACGGCAACGGTGGGGGGGCGTCCCGAAGCACTCTGTTCAACTGTGTGGTGGCCACCAACTATGCAGAGGGCAGCGGCGGTGGAGCCTCCTACAGCGCGCTCTACCATTGCACGATTACCGCCAATGCGATCGAGGACGATGGAGGGGTTGGGTGGGGCGTATATGCCTCGACCCTGTATAACAGCATTTGCTTCTACAACGGCCCGCGCCGCCGAGAACTGGATGGAGGGTCCATCCTCAACTATTCCTGCAGCCCCAGAATTGGCGGTTTCGGCAACATCACCAATGAGCCAGGCTTTGTGAATCGATCTGCGGGCGATTACCGGCTCACCGCCACCTCACATTGCATCGACGCCGGCACGAACTTGAGTCTCTTGATCGCGACCGATGTCACCGGAGGCCCGCGTCCACTCGACGGCGACGGCGACGGAATCCCGGCCTTCGACATGGGCGCATACGAGTTCATTCCGCCGCCTCCGGGTCCGGCGACGCGCTATGTCAACATCGCCAATTCTACTCCCGTGGCTCCATACCTGACTTGGGCGACGGCGGCGACGAACATCCAGGACGCCATCGACGCGGCGCAGGCGGGTGACATCGTGCTGGTGACGAACGGCGTTTACGCCACCGGCGGTCGGGCGGTGCATGGGACGATGACGAATCGAGTGGCCGTGACGGTGCGCAGCGTCAACGGGCCGGCCGTGACCCGCATCGAGGGAGCGCCACACGCGGGCGCACTCACGGGACTGGAAGACAACGCCATCCGATGTGCATATCTTGCCAGTGGCGCAGTACTTTCCGGCTTCACCCTGACCAACGGGTTGACATCAGGAGATGCCGATGACGAACCTTTGTTTGTCGAGCTGGGAGCAGGAGGCGGCGCATGGTGCGAGGCGGGCGCAGTCTTGACAAATTGCATCATCATGGGAAACCGCTCAGTCTCAGTCGGGGGAGGTGTCTTTGGCGGGGTGCTCAATCGCTGCACACTTGCGAGGAACTCGTCTGGAGGCGGCGGTGGCGGAGCTTACGGCAGTGTCTTGAACAACTGTGAGCTGGTTGGCAACGCTGCCTGGTGGAACGGCGGAGGTGGAGCCAGCTATTCGGTCTTGAATGCCTGCGTTTTAAGTGACAACAGTGCTGTCCATTACGGCGGTGGCGCGTCAGATTGCGTGTTGAACAATTGCACGGTCACAGGCAACAGCGTTTCGGGATCATCCCACGGTTGGAACGAATTGATCGGCTCCGGCGGCGGTGTCGCGGCTTGCCTGTTGACCAATTGCATCGTTTATCACAACCGCGCGCAACACGGAGCCAACTACGCGGATCCCTATAACTTCGGAGGAAGCTTTGCCTTCACCTGCACCACGCCATTGCCCGAGGAAGGAATTGGCAATTTCGATAGCGAACCGCTACTCGCCAGCGCTTCACATCTCAGCGCTGTCTCGCCCTGCCGCGCTTCGGGCAATCCCGCGTTCGCAACAGGCTTCGATATCGACGGCGAATTGTGGGCCAATCCTCCATCAACCGGGGCGGATCAATACCGCGCTGGCTCCACCACAGGTCCGCTGGCTGTGGCCATTCGCGCTGCCTGGACGAACATCGCCGTCGGATTCAGCTTGGAGATGAATGCGTTGATCGACGGCCGGACAGTCGCGAGTCGATGGAACTTCGCGGATGGCACCACCGTTAGCAATCGACCCTTCGCGACGCACCGTTGGCTTTCGCCAGGAGAGTACGCAGTGACGTTGACTGCGTTTAACGAGAGTCATCCGGGCGGAATCATGACTACGGTGCTCGTGCAGGTGGTGGAGTCCACGCATTATGTGAACGTGAACAATCCTTCACCGGCATCGCCCTACACCAGTTGGGCTTCGGCGGCGACCAATATTCAGGATGCCGTTGATGCCGCATCTCCGGGCGGTGAGGTTGTGGTGACCAATGGAGTTTATGCCTCCGGTGGGCGCATCGTGCATGGTGAACTGACCAATCGCGTCGCCACCACAAAACCGCTGACCATTCGCAGCGTCAACGGCCCGGGGGCAACGATCATTCGCGGAAATCAGGACAAGAACGGAACCAATGGGTTGGGGGCGAGCGCCGTCCGAGGCGTTTACCTGACCAACGGTGCCGTTTTGATTGGCTTCACCGTCACCAACGGCGCAACTCTCAATGACTGCTGTGAGTTTCCGCAGGCCGTAGGCGGAGGCGTTTACTGCGAGTCTGAGGCCGCGATAGTGGCCGATTGCATCATTGCCAGCAACCGCGCGTTGGCTGGAGGTGGAGTCTATTCGGGAACGGTCAGCAACTGTGTGTTGAGTGGCAATATAGCGACCTCCAGCGGCGGCGGCGCGGAGGAAAGCTCGCTGGACTCTTGCACGCTCGTCGGAAACTCAGCCGGCATCAATGGCTCCGAAGGTGGAGGAGGCGGTGCTGAGTTTTGCATGCTTAGAAACTGCCTCATTGCCACGAATTCGGCGGACTACGGTGGTGGCGTTCATGGAAGCACGCTGGAAGATTGCTTCTTGATCGGCAACAGCGCACGGATCCGCGGAGGTGGCGCGACTGACTCCAGTCTCACCAACTCCGACATCATTGCAAACTCAGCGGAATCCGGTGGTGGAGTTTACCAAGGCAGCCTCGTTGAATGCTTGTTGGAGCGCAACTCATCCCTGCTAAACGGTGGTGGCGCTGTAGCGGCCTATTTGGAACGTTGCCGGATCATCGGAAATTCTGCCGGAGGCGATGGTGGCGGGGCCATCCGGCACGACGAATTCAATGGCGTGACATTACGGCATTGCATCGTATCCAACAACATTGCGGTGGGGAGCGGCGGCGGACTGGCTCAAGGAGAAGCCGACAACTGCCTCTTTGTCGGGAACATCGCGGAAAACGGAGTTGGTGGCGCGGTCAGTCAGGGAAAGCTAAAGAACTGCACGATCACCGCAAACTCAGCAGTGCTGTGCGGTGGAGTTTGGGCCAGCATGGGAACCAATTGCATCATCCAAGACAATGTCATGACCGGTTCGGAAGAGGACCTTCGGCCTTACATTCTTCCTCCCGCGAGCAGCTATTCCAACTACGACATCACAGGATTGATTTTCCCGGGCGTTCCCGCCAGCGGCCGCGGTTCATTTCTGAATCATTCCTGCACATTACCCATGCCGGCGGACGGCGCTGGCAATATTACCACCGCCCCTTCATTCGTGGACCCAGACGCCGGCAATTACCACCTCCGCTACGACTCGCCGTGTATTGATGCCGGCACTGACTTGAGTGCCGCCCTCCAGAGAGACATGGAGGGGCGCCCGCGCCCGATGGATGGCAACGCTGATGGAGTGGCCTCGTTTGACATGGGCGCGTTTGAAAGTCCTCACCGGACCTTCATTCCGACCGCATTGGGCGCGTTTACCAATGGCGCAGTGATTGAAGATGTTGCCGTCGTGGGCGGGCGCGCGTACCTGGCGGCGGGCACGGCCGGGTTGGTGATTGTCGAGATTGCTGATCCGGCCAACCCCCGGCTCATCGGTGGCTATGACACTCCCGGTTACGCCTTGCGGGTGGCGATAATGGGTGATCGCGCCTACGTGGCCGATGGCGACGCCGGCCTGCAAATCCTACACATCCAGAACCCAGCCGTCCCGGTGCGCGTCGGCGGATTCGGCAGCGGCATCACCGGCGTGACCGTTTCTGGTGATTACGCTTATGTGCTGGAGAATTCTCCAGCAACCCCCGGCCATTTGCACATCCTGAGCGTTGCCAACCCCGCGAGTCCGCAGCGGGTCGGCGGCTTCGTCGGTGCCTATGACCATGTGGAAGTGGCCGGCAATCTGGCTTACCTCGCCGACTCTGACGGGGTGGTCAAACTGGATGTCAGCGACCCCGCCAATCCGGTTCGTGTGGGCGGATTCGAGGATGATGACGACGAGTATCTTTGGGCCCGTGACGTCAAGGTGTACGGCTACCCTGCTCACGTTTATGTCGCTGGCGGCGGGGCTGGATTGCTGACGTTCCGGCCACTGGATCTGGAGAACCCGGACATTGAGGAACCTTTGGGCAGCGTAAACACCGGCGGAGCCAGCGGGGTGGCATTATCCGGCCGTTTCGCTTACGTGGCTTCCGGCGAGACCTTGGAGATCGTTGGCATTGCTGATCCGGCCCATGTTGATGGGTATGCCAGCGTCTCCATCCCTGGCGACGACGCGCGGCGGGTGACCGTGGCGGGGAATCTGATCTTTGTGGCCGCTGGAGCGGGCGGGCTGCAAATCCTGCTCGGGGCGGTACCGGCCCCCTTGCAAGTGGCTGGACTGAGCGAGCGCCAGTTCCACTTCACGGCCGATGCGCCGGCGGGCAGCTTTTTGCACATTCAAGCCAGCCGAGATTTGCGGCAATGGAACTATTGGACCGCCCCCGTTTTCATCGAAGCCACTCCCAAGAGTTTTGTCGAAGACGACGTTGAGGACGAAGCGCAATGGTTCTTCCGCGCTTTCTGGCGTTAGAAGTGAAGCCTGTGCCGGTGTGCTGCTGAACAGCACCGAGTTCATGTTCGAGGATTAGCTGACGCCGGGCATCTCGCCGGCAGTGACGCCCGGCCTGTTCTGCCGATTACTGTGGCGCAGGCACACGTCATAGGCAACGGCAATGGATTCCTCGGACGCCTCGCGCGATGGACCGTGCGGCGGCTCGCGCGCGTCTATTATCCCAACATCGAAATCTCCGGCGGCATCGACCGCCGGCCCAAGGAACTCATCATCCAGCTCGACGAGCCGTCCTCGGAGCCGTTCCTCAACGATCTCGAAGTGCTCCTGCTGCCGCCGCGCGAAAGGCGCCGCAACCCGTTCGCCTGGCTTCGGCAGCGCAAGCGGCTCGCCGACGCGATGAACCATTTCATGCGCGCGGATCCTCCGCGCACACATTCTGCCAGTTGACGCTGGCGAACTCGGCCGGCACTCTTCCGCGGCATGACATCTCCTGCGCGTCTTTCCCTGGCAGCCCTGCTTTGCGCGCTGTCCTGGGGGTTCAGCTTCGCTTCATCGCGGGCCACTGAAACGGATCCCCCGCACCTGGTGCTCGAGCCCATGATCGGGCACGTCACGTCCACCAGCGCCATCGTGTGGGCCAAGGCGTCGGGTCCTGCCGCCATGTCCGTGCTGCTGGGCCAGGCTGCTGATTTGTCGGATGGGCAGGAGTTTCGCGACGCTCCGCTGCGAGAGGAAAGTGGCTTCACGGGCAAGCTGCTGATCGAGAAACTCGCCCCCGCCCAACGCTACCATTACTGCGTGCTGCTGGACGGCACGCCCATGATGTCTCCGCCCTATCCGGCCTTTCACACCGCCCCGCCGGAGGGCGAACCGGGCCGGGTGCGCTTTGCCTTTACCTCGTGCGTGGGGGACCACGGCTACAACTCGGCGGCCGGATTCGCCGACATGACGCGGACAAACTTCGACCTGCTCCTTCTCCTCGGCGACAATCATTACGCCAACACCAACGCTGCCACCGTCCAGCGCCGCTTCTATCATGAGCAGCGGGACACGCCTGGCTACCGGCACCTGTGCCGCCAGATCCCCACCTACGGCATCTGGGACGACCACGACTACGGCCCCGACAACAGCGACCGCACCCTGCCCGGCAAGGAGGAGTCCCTCCGCACCTTCAGGGAGCACTGGCCCAACCCCGGCTTCGGCGAGCCGGACAACCCGGGCGTCTATTTCAAGTTCACCCGCGGCCAGGTCGAGTTTTTCATGCTCGACGTGCGCTATCACCGCGACCCCAACAAGGCCACCAACGCCGCCGGCAAAACCATGCTGGGCGCACGGCAAACGGCCTGGCTCAAGCGCGCTCTGCTCGAATCCCGCGCCCGCCTCAAGGTCATCGCCAGCGGCAGCGAATGGCACTCGCACGGCACCGACGATTCATGGACCAGCTTCAAGCAGGAACGCGACGACATCTTCGCCCACATCATGACCAACAAGATTGAGGGCGTTCTCCTGATTTCCGGCGATCGCCATTTCACCGCGGCCTATCAGGTCCGGGGCCAGTGGATCGAGGTGACCTCCGGCCCCATCGGCAGCAGCAACGCCAAAACGAAGAACCTGCCCGAGATGTTCCTCAACTTCAGTGACTCGAAGGCCAAGTTTTACTGCATCTACGATCTCGACACCCGGCCCGAGACGCCGGTGGTCACACTCGAAGTCTATCGCGTCGGCGAGGGGTTGGCACACCGCCGCGTCTTCACCTGGGATGAAGTGCTCGGGAACACCAAAATCCCCCCGTTGCCCGCTCTCCCGCCGACCGCCCGGTAGGATGGCGCCGGACCGGTCCGATCCCGCCCCACACGGGGTCCCTGCGGTCTGTCCACAAGCCATCGGCTGATGCCCGCGTCGCCCCGCCCCCTCCTGTTTTGGCCGGAACGATCCCGCCGGAACGGGGGAGCGCCCCCGGGCGGTTGCGCTCCCCATCACTTCAACTGCATCGTGCCGGTTACGAGCCGGCAATCCGTTTGAGGCGGGCCGCCCTCTCCAGGTCAAGCGCTTGAAACAACAACGCTGCCCCGGCCAGACGATCGTGAAGCTGGTCGATCCCTCGGGGCGAGGGCATCTGACTCAACCCCAGACAGACTGCGCCCGCCGCCTCAGCCAGGGCAAAACAACCGTGTTCGGCCGCGAAACCCGGCGGCAACAAGGGCGCCACCCGCCTCGCCTCATCCTCATCGATCGCCCCGGCCCGCGGCAGCAGGCAAAGTTCGAGGAAGGCGCGGTGAAGCTGCTGTTCATCGGCCATGTTCTGGAGCAACAGCCATCGAGGGACGGGATCCGTGATCAATGAGCGCGCCGACTGCACCCGCCGGACCTGCTCCTCGTTCAGCACGCCGGCATCGGCCAGCGCCTCCAGCAGCAATGTGTCGGGATCCACTTCGAGACCGGCATTCTTGCGCGCGAACTCCACCTTGCGCGGCAATTCCGCCCACCAGGACCGGGCACCGCCGAGCCGCTCCTCCAGCCAGGCCCGCGCCTGGGGATGCACAAATGTTCCCGCCAGCACCTGGTTCTCGCGCACCGGCAGCAATCGGTGCAGCCACCAGAAAAACGGGCCCGCGCGCAGCCACGCCTCCCGGTCCACCTCTGCATCGCGCAGGGTGCTGGCCGGAAGCTTCAGCGCCCCCGCCCAGCGCGTCCGCGCCTCCTCCTCGGTCAACGCCTGCACGTCCACCATCACATCCGGCAAACTCACACGACCACCCTGCCGGCTGCTCATCGCCTCCATCAACACCGCCGCGTCCGGCGCCGCTGACTGTTTGAAAGCCTCCGGCAGCGTCACCACGTGGCCGCCCCCCAGCACCAGTCGCGGGTAAGCCCGCGTGCGCGCGAACGCCAGGTGCGACGGCTGGGCCAGCACCTTTTCGATTTCCGCGCCGTAGAGCCCGCGGAACTGCGCCAGCGTCCGCTCGTCCGGCGGCTCGCGAAACGCCATCACCACGCGGTCCCCCATGCGTTCCACCGGCACGGCTTCGTCCGACATCGACCACGCCTCGGGCAGACGCGCCAGCAGTTCGGACGGGATGAGATAAGGATTGATGAAGCGCACCGGCAGGCCGGAATGGCGCGACCAGACGGCGGTGAAATCGTGCTCCTGCAAAAGGCCCAGTCGCAGCAGCGCCAAGGGCGCCGAGGTGTTCCGCTGCCGGGACAGGGCCTCAAAGATCTGCTCCCGAGTGGCCAGCCCCTGCTCGACCAGCAAGTCCTCGATGGTGCGGGTGTACTCGGCCAGTTGCGCCTCGCCCGGAAACGTATGCGTGGTCTTGGCCCAGGCCAGCGGCGTCCCCCACCAGCGGTGCGCGACAAACAGCCTCACCGCCCGGGCCGTGGCCAGGAAGTTGATCAGGTTGTTCACCACCACGCGCGGCACGGAGAACAACGCCTGTCGCCAGTTGTAGATCGACCACACGCTGATCACCTTTTGCAGCGCGCGATACACCAACAGCCATGTGTCGATGATCACCACCTTCCACAGCACTGCATCCGCCGTGAACACGGGCCGGAGGTAAAGCTTCGTCGCCCAGGCGCTCTGCCAGAAGAACCACTGGAAGACCACGTAGGCCAGCGTGACGTAGCCGATCATGTTGATCACGTGCGTCAGCGGCGCCCGCCGGTCGCGCAACAGGGTGTAGCGCATGGGCAACGTGCCCGCCCAACCGGTCTGCTGCCACGTCTGGAACGAAATGCCGAGAATCCAGCGCGTCCGCTGCCGCACCGCCGTGGCCAGTGTGGACGGAAACACCTCGCGGATGGCCACGATCTCGCGCACGGTGCGCAACGGTCCCGGCGAACCGTCCGGGCGCGTCCGCCGGACAATGCGCTCCACCGTCTGGCTCACAAAGCCCGTCCGAAAGCCGGCCCGCCGCGCGCGAATGCCGACCTCGTAGTCCTCTGTCAAATTGCCCACCCGGAAAGGATCCCCCCCGTTTTCCGCCGCCAACTGGTCCAGCATCGCACGGGCAAACGCCGTGCCCACGCCCGCCGAAGGCACCACGCCTCCCACGCTCTCGCGGATGAACATGTCCTTGCTGTGCAGCTCGGCGAAGTCGTCCACGTAAGTGTTGCCCGTCCAGTAGCGCCACGGCGGCAGTTCCAGGGCAAAGACCGGCAATTGCGCCATGTCGTAGCGCGCCGGCACGTGGTGGTTGTACACCTTGAGCGCCAGCGGATGGATCACGTCCTCGGCGTCATGCAGGGCGATGAGGCGATACTCGCGCACGCCGGGTACCTCATGCAGCCGCATGCCCCGGTAGATGGCGTTGAGGCAATCGGCTTTGCTGGTTGGCCCCGGATGCGGCACCATCACCTTGTGAATGCGCGGACGGGTGGCGCAAATCTCGTCCACGCAGCGATTGGTCTCGGGATCATTCGGGTAAACGCCGATGAAAATGTCGTACTTCTCGTAGTGCACCACGCGATCGGCGTACTCGGCCATCTTGTTCACGATGCCGCCCTCGTTCCACGCCGGCACGAAGATCGCGATCCACTGCTCCTGCGAGCGGTTCAAATCCTCCAAGGTCAGGCGCGGCTCGCGACGGCGGCGCCAGAGGTAGAGGAGGAAGTTGCAGTCGAAGAAAAGGTCGTCCAGCCCGCTGATCAGGAACCCGACTGCGGCCACGTAGGCCAGGGCCAGAAAAATGGGTTCGATGATTTCCATCACCACCTCGTGCCGACCGCCACACCCAGGCGCAGATCGTCGTAGGTCCGGCCGGTGCCGGCCCGATCGCCCGGCCGGTCGCGCCCCAGATACCAACCGCCCACAAACTCGGTGCGCGCCACCACCTGCCAGCGCGCATGAGGCCTCCACACCAGGCGCAGCCCCGGACCGGCCTCGATGAGGTTGTCAAAGTAATTGCCCTTTACATCCCACGAAAGGCCCTCCAGCACGTAAGCATCAAAGGCGACCCGCGGCCCCACCTGTGCCAGCCGCAAACCCTGCCGCGCCTGCCCGTAGCCGATCCAACTGTCGTAGCGCCCGTACCACGAGAAATCCGCCCCCGCGTCCGCCCACCAATCCCCCAAGCCCGCACGCCACCAGGCAGACGTGTTCGTCCCGGAGGTCCCTCCGGCCGCCAGAAGGTTCATCCCCGGCCCCCACGCCTTGTAGCCGTAGAGACCGACCTGATAGTCGAACGCCCACGCGCCACCGGCACGCCGGTCAAGCAGGTCCGTGCTCGTGCCCGCCTGCGCGTAGAGGAAAAAGTATTCCGACGCGATCGGCTGGACACGCGCCCCGGCAAACGCGCCGATGAAGTTGTCCTGAATGATGGTCCGGTCCGGTCCCGCCTCCGAATCCGTGTCCACGCCGAAGCGGAACTCCGCGTAGGGCTGCGCCCACCGGGCGCCGGGCAGGAACGCGCCGTGCCGGACGAAGCCCGAGCCGATGAGCGTGCCCCAGCGGTCGTGCCAGTCGCCCGAGGCGTAAGCCTCGCCCCACCAGCGCCGGTCCGGGTTGGCGATGGGCGGCAACGACTCCAGCCGGCTGCGCGCCTTTTCCGCCGCGTCGGCCCCCCCGTGCCGAGCGGTCACGGTCTGCAACAACTGTCCCGCCTCGACGACCTGGCCGGCGGCGATCAACAGATCACTGCGAATCAGCGCCAGCTCCGGCGAGTCGGGATGTGTCGCCGCCAGTTGCCCGGCCCGCTCCAACGCGGTGGCGTGCTCGCCCAGCGCCTGCCAGGCATAGAGCCGTTGCAATTCCATCGGCCAGGACAACGGCCCGGCGCGTTCCAAGACCCCGATCGCCGCGATGACCTCCCGGTGCTTCTGCTGCCGCGCCAATTCATAGACCGCGGCCTCGGGACCCGGGGAATGATGCGGCGTT
>DATLZF010000068.1:0-6353 GCA_035574135.1 Candidatus Methylomirabilota bacterium | reverse complement strand
CCGGAGCGGTACGCACAGTGGGAACGGGTGCAGGATCCGGATTATCGTACGTTGTTGCAGTATGCGAATCGCTTCGATCTTCCCCGCGAAACCGTCGCCCGGGCGTACGACGCCAAGCGCCAGGCGGAATTGTACCGCCAGGCGCTGGATGCCAATCCGAACCTCACCGATGAACAGCGGGCCGCCGCCGTCCGGGCACTGGTCCGCGAAACGGAGGCCGAGCTGGACCGGATTCTTGGCCGAAAAGCCGGGCGGAATTACCGCCGGTCTGCCGGTTGGCTGCAGGCGCTTTCGGAGTTGCCGGCTCCGGCGAATGCGAACCCGTAAGCGTGGCGTCGGATCACGATGTTGCGCCCTTCCCGGGTCATCGTCAGCGCATCAGTTGTTTTTCCAGGTAACTGACGACCTGTCGCACCTGCGCGTCCACCTGCATGCGATCCTTCACGAGCCGGCAGGCGTGCAGCACGGTGCCGTGGTCCCGCCCGCCGAACGCTTCGCCAATGGTATTGAGCGAACTTTCGGTAAGCTGACGCGAAAGATACATCGCGATCTGACGGGGAAAGGCGATGTGTTCCGGACGCCGCTTGCTGGTCATGTCGGCCAACCGGATGTCGAAATGATCCGCCACCCGCTTTTGAATTGCCTCGATGGTGATGGTGCAGCGTCCCTCTTCGTGGAGCACTTCACGCAGCAGTCCTTCGACCACATCGACGGTGAGCGGCTTGCCGGTGAGCGCCGCAAAGGAGGAGGCCCGCACCAGCGCGCCTTCGAGGCGGCGGATGTTGGAACGGATGCGCTGCGCCAGAAAGTTCGTGATCTCCTCGGGGAGTTCAACGCCGAGCAGCTTCTCCTTCTTGCGCAAGATGGCGAGGCGAGTTTCGACATCGGGCGGTTGCAGATCGGTCACCAGCCCCCACTCGAAACGGGAAACCAGGCGCTGTTCGAGATTCTGGATCTCGCTGGCGGGGCGGTCGCAGGTGAGCACGATCTGTTTTCGACTTTCATGCAGGGCGTTGAACGTATGGAAAAACTCCTCCTGAATCCGTTCCTTGCCGGCGAGAAACTGGATGTCGTCGATGAGAAAGACATCGCTCTGCCGGTAACGCCTGCGAAAACGGACCAGTTGGCTATTCTGGATCGCGTCGATGAACTCGTTGGTGAACTTTTCGGAGGAAACGTAGGTGACCCGCGAGGCCTTCCTGTTCTGCACCACGTGCTGGCCGATGGCGTGGAGCAGGTGAGTCTTGCCCAGCCCGACACCCCCGTAGAGGAACAGGGGATTGTAGGATTTTCCCGGCGACTGGGCCACCGCAAGCGCCGCCGCATGGGCAAAGGTGTTGTTGTTGCCCACCACGAAGGTGTCGAACGTGTTCTTGGGATTGAACGGGTGCTCGCGGATGACGGCGCATCGGTCGGTGCCATCGACGGCCGCCCGGCCGGTCGGAGCGGCGACTTCGCCGCGGCCCGTGGCCGCCGCCAGCACGGGCGCGGGGACGGCAGCCGGTTCGAGCGCAGTGTGGAAGCGGACCTCCAGCACCTGTCCCGAAGTCTGCGCCAACACGTCCCGAATCAGTCCAAGGTAGTTGTCCTTGAGCCACACTTCACAAAAGTCGTTGGCGACTTCGAGGTGGATGCAATCGGCTTCAATTCCGATGGCCCGCAGGGGGGCGAACCAAAGATTGTAGATGTCCGGGTTGAGGATGGAGCGCAGTTGGACCTGGGCGTCAGCCCAAATCTTCTCAGCGGCGGCGTGCATTGCGGTCGATTCCATGAGGTCCCTGGTTCGACAGTTTATTCACCCTTCCGCCATCACCGGTCCGTAACAGAGCATCGCGCAGGTTGTTACGGAATCGCCTCCACCAGCCGTCGCCATCCATCTGAAAAGTCCGTTTTTCATGCTCGAGAGATCTTTTGATTCCATCACAACCTTTTGTTTTCCAATAACTTAAAAAGCAAGAACTACCGCGCGTCTAACACTGTGCTGCCGGCAGTGAAGAACTCGGTCTTGAGTCCATTAATGGAGTCACTCTCTATGTCGGTTGTGAAACGGTGACGAGGACAATGTATTAACTCTTATTGACGAGTTATTCACAGGCCAAAATCCGGCGGAAATACGGGCTTTTGGTTGTTCCAGACGAGTTCCGCAGAGTTACGTCACAGGGCGTCCAAAGCGACCGCCCGAGCGCCTTCCAGAAAGTCGGACCTGAGACCTCATCCCGCAGACATCCCGGTGCCGGGTCACGCGAGCCAGCGCCCGGCCCCATCGACTCAAACGGCCTGATCGCCTGTTTCCTCGGTGCGGATACGGACGGCGTTCTCGATTGCGCTCACGAATACTTTGCCGTCGCCAATCTTGCCGGTCTTTGCCGCCTTGACGATGGCATCCACCGCACTGGCCACCTGGCTGTCGGACAGGATGACCTCAATCTTGATCTTGGGCAGGAAGTCCACCGTGTATTCGCTTCCGCGATAGATTTCCGTGTGGCCTTTCTGTCGGCCAAATCCCTTGACTTCGGTCACCGTCATCCCTGCGATCCCCAAGCTGGAAAGGGCATCTTTCACTTCTTCGAGTTTGAAGGGCTTGATAATGGCCTCGATTTTTTTCATGCGAATGGATGCGAAGTTTTGCGAAAGCCCCGCAGCGTGTAAACACGAAATTCGGGCAGATCGCAAATTCAGCTCAGCTTCGACCGTTTCGCGGGCGCGTCGAGCGCGGCAACTGGGATGTTGACCGGTACGGGCGGGCGGCAGCCAGGCGAGCCACCGCAG
This sequence comes from Candidatus Methylomirabilota bacterium, assembly GCA_035574135.1. Taxonomy (GTDB): domain Bacteria; phylum Verrucomicrobiota; class Verrucomicrobiia; order Limisphaerales; family DATLZF01; genus DATLZF01. The sequence continues at coordinate 3,584 of DATLZF010000068.1, read as the reverse complement.
GACATTGACGCAGCCACGCGACAGGGAGACCGCTCAAGCGGCCCGTCATCCGGACCGGAATGGCACACGCGGCATGCCTGGTGTTGCGGCGGGAACTCGTCTGCCCGCCCCGAACCGGCCCTCAACCGGCAATGGCGGGCATGGGTGTGAAGCCTTTCTTCTCGACGGGCCAGCACGTCGTCTCCACGCCGCCCTGCGGAGCGGGCAGCACCGTCGCCCGAGCTTTCCCACGGGTCCCGGTGGCAGACTGCGGATTGGCCGCCTGCCGCGGCCGATCCCGCAAAACGAGACGCGCCGAGAAGAAAACTCTGCGACGCCGCTGGCGCTCGCTGATCCCCCACCCGCCCTGGCTCATCCTGGGGCGTTCTGCGCACGGCTTGAAATCGGGAGCGGTGCCCGACGAGGGCAGGCCGCCTCGCAATCCCGTGGCAACAACCGAGTCCAGTCTTCGCCGGCTTCCTCAAGACGCCCGACGGCGCTTCTCCGCCCGCAACGCTTCTTCGTAGCAATCGATGGCTTCGCGATAGCGCTGGAGTCGGTTGCAGACACCGCCTTTGTAGAGATAGGCCACCGTGAGGGTGTCATCCAACGCGATCGCCCGGCTGTAGGTTTCGGCCGCCAGCTCCCAGTTTTGGAGTTTCTCCAGGGCCAACCCGCGTTTGACGAGAGCGTCGGCATTGTCCGGCGCCAGAGCCAGAGCCCGGTCGAAGCAGTTCAACGCCTCCTCGACCTCGTCGAGGTTCATCAACGCCTGCCCCTTGCCAATGAGCATGGCCACCTCGGACGCGGGATCCAGAGCGCCACTGCGGCTCGCCGAGACGGCGACATTGGCCGGCAATGACCGGATGTTGCCCGATTCAGCTCCCGATGTCGAAGCGCCCAGCGCTCCGGTCCCCACCGCGCCGGGCACCGTGCGTTGCAACATTTGCTCCAGCTCTTGAATGCGCGTTTGCAGTTGATCGACCGCGCCGAGAAACTTCCCGCTGGTTTGTTCCGCAGCGGTGGTGCCCGGCGAACCCACCGGACCGAGCGCGGGAAGCCCTGCCCCAAACGCGGGCGTCGGACCGCGTTGAGCTGTCATCGCAACCACTTCGGAAACGCGGCCAATGGCCCGCACCAGCACGAGCGCGATGCCCAGCAACGCCAGCAAGGCCACCGCCACAAACGCCCCGGCGGCCGTCAGCACGGTGCGGTTGGATTTTTCCAGCGCCTCCATGTTCCTCTGGTGCATGCCGGCCAGCGCCGGCTCCATCGCGCTTAGAGCCGCAGTGATGGTCTGGGCATTGCGCGCCGTGGCTTGTTCGATTTCGCGGCGCAATTGTTCCACCACCTCCTCGCGCTCCCGTGGTTCCCAGGAAGCCCGATTGGTGTTTGCCCGCGCGGCTTGCGTGGCGGCAGGAGGAGGCAGCAGCTCCGGTGGTGCCGCCTCGTCGGCGCTCCGCAAAGGTCCCGCGCCACCGAGGGCGCTGGCGATGACAAGCATCGCGCCGAGGCATCGCGCGTGAACGACGTGGGGCTTCATGAGTGGTGATTTCTTGGACGGCGACACTAAAAAGGCGCGAACCGGATGCAAGGGAAAACTCCTGCGCCGGTGGGAAAGGCTGGGTAGATCGTGACCCCTGTGGTGGGGAGGGGGCAAGTAGAGATGATGACGTTGTGTGAGGTTGAGCGGACGCCAGTTTAACTCCGCCCCGGCCGGCGCCCAGGCACGGGCTTGCGCGAGGGGGCCGGGCGCAGACGCAACGGCTCTGTCGGGGCACTCCTCGAGAGCTTGCGGGTAGCGGGGGATGGGCCCTGGACGCGAGCGGCTCGCTGACCGGCTGGCCAAGGGTTGGATGATCGCGCTTACCCGCGGATCAGCCTGCGGCATTCCCGCACCAGGGCGGGGACGGCCTGCCACGGATCCGGAGCGGACTCGTACTCGATGGCGACGTAACCCTGGTAACGGGCGTCGCGCAGAATCTGGATCAGGCGGTCGAGGTTGGCCGGTTCCGATTCGCCGCCGCGTCGGCGGATTTCGCCCTTGAGCTGCACGTTGACCGCGTAGGGCGCGCACCGTGCCAGGTCGGCGTAGGGATCGTCCGTGCGGAAATTGCCGGTGTCGAGGTTGATGCCCACCCACGGGCTGCGCACGTCCCGCACGATGCTCAACAAATCCTCCGCCTCCGCCACGAGGCCGCCGTGGTTTTCGATCCCGAGGAAGATGCCCTTGTGCCCGGCGTACTCGGCGCACTCCTCCAGCGCCGCCAGGCAAAGACGACGCGCCTCGGCTTTCTCCATGCCTCGTGGGACACTGCCGGCAAAGACGCGCACATGCGGCGCGCCGAGGATTGTGGCGTGGTCGATCCATCTCTTCACGAGCGCGATTTCCTGGTCGCGTTTTTCGCCGGGTGGCAGGGTAAAGGTGTTGCCCACCGCCGTGCCGCTGATTTCGACGCCCCGCAGGAACGCGTGACGGCGCAGCTTGATCAGGAACTCCGCGTCCACCCGGGGCGGGAAGTAGTAACTGGTGAGTTCCGCCCCGTCGCAATCCTGCTCGGCGCAAAAGTCCACGAACCGGAACAGATCGATCCGCCGCGCGGGATCCACGTGGCCCTCCCGCTCGTGCGAAACGTCCTTGAAGTACTGGCGGAAGGAATAGGCTGCCACACTCAGTCGCAGCCGCGCGGAGCCCCCGCGCTGGAAAGGCTCGACGGCGCCCGCCGGCCGGGGTAGCGCCGCCCAACCCGCCGCCACGACACCCGCGCGAAGAAACATCCGTCGAGTCACGGAGGGATTCATGGCCGCAAGCATGAACCACCCGCGCGCGCGACTCCATTCTTTTTCCGTCCCGCCGCGCTCCACCTGCACCGGGAAGATTCTCGTCCTCTTCTGCGGCCACCACTTGTGATCGCCCCCGGAGTGGAAGCCGGACTGGACAACATCCCGCCGGCTCCCTAGCGTCACCCGGACTGCACAGTTCCGTCATGATAACGTTGCGGACCAACATCGCGGCCGCGTTCTTGATCGTTCTCGTTGCCGGCGGAGTGGGAGAACCTCGATCCACCTCGGCGGACCTGGCAACCAACCTGCCCGCAGCGGCCGAAGCCTCCGCCTTGTCCCCTGCGACCACGAACGCCGACATGGCCGGTGCCACGAGCACCAACGCGGCCGCGACCGCCCGAAGCGAGGCCGAGGAGGCCTTGCGCTTGTTTCTGGCCGTGCAGGAGGCGCGTCATGCCCAGCGCCTGGCGGCGGAGTCGGACCCTGCCCGCGACTCCGCGGCGGTCCGGGCCCTGGAAGAGAAGCTGGCCACTCGGCTCGAGACCATTGAACGCGGGTTGGCTGCGCAGCGCGATCGCGATGCCGCCTCATGGCAGGCATCCCATCGCACGCTCCTGTCCATCGCGGTGGCTTGTGCCGCCCTGTGCATGGTGACCATTGTGGCCACCTCCTTCTTCCAATGGCGCACGTTGAGCCGGCTGACCTCCGTTGGCGCGACGACGCTGGTGCCGGGATTGCCTGTTCTGTCCGGTCCGGGTCCGACCTCGCCGGAGGCGGGCGTCAGCGGCCGTTGGCCGGAAATCATCGACCGGCTCGAACGA
>DATLZF010000067.1:0-2617 GCA_035574135.1 Candidatus Methylomirabilota bacterium | reverse complement strand
ACCGACTTCGACGCTTTGGCTCAGTGAGTGCCTGATCGCCTCCAACACGGATAGCGGCGTGACCAGCGAGGGCACGCTCATCATGAACCGCTGCACCGTCGCCGGGAACAGCACGACGGGGGCAGGCTATGCCCCCGGCGGCATTGCCACGAGCGGCGCGGCCTTCATCACCAACTCGACCATCAGCGGCAACTTCGGCGCCAACGGCGGCGGCATTTTCAACCTGGGCGCGCTGATCTTGGCGAATTGCACGATCACGGACAACGACGCCCTCTATGGGGGCGGCATCTACAACTTCCCTCATCAGACGCTGAACCCCACGACGCGCTGCGTGAGCAGCCTGATTGCGGGCAATCGGGCCGGCACGGGAAGTGACGTGCTCGGCAGTTTTATTTCCGGTGGCTTCAACCTGATCGGCCAGACGAATGACAGCGCGGGCTGGGGCGCGACGGGTGATCTGCCGGGGCGGGCCGGTGCGCCGCTCCTGCCGCTGCTCGGACCCCTGGGCGATCACGGGGGGCCGACGCCCACACACGCATTACTGGCGGGCAGCCCGGCGCTCGACCGCGGCCACGCCAATGGTTTGCTCAGCGACGAGCGTGGCTTCCTGCGCACCGTGGATTTGTCGGGCGTGGCCAACCCCCTGGGCGGTGACGGCACTGACATCGGCGCTTACGAGTTCAGCCCGGTGGCACTCAGCATTACGCGGCTGGGTGGCCAGGTCATTCTGGGCTGGCCGGCCTGGAGCGAGTTTCTCCGCCTGGAAGTCACCGCGAGCTTGCCCGCCTCGAACTCGTGGTCCGCCGTCAACGCGCCGGTCGTCGTCTCGAATGGCACGAACACCGTGACGGTGAACGCGACGGGCGACAGCCGGTTCTACCGGCTGGCTCCGAGCGCAATTCCGGCCGGCTGCACACCGGCACCTGTGGGTCTGGTCGCGTGGTGGCGGGCGGAAGAAAACACCGCGGACTCCCGGGGCAATCTTCACGGCACTTTGCAGAACGGCTTGGGCTTCACCACCGGCAAGGTCGGTCAAGCCTTTGACTTCACGGCCGCCGGCCAAAGCGTGCGCGTGCCTGCCAACCCGGCTCTCGACGTCGGCGCCGGCGATGGCTTCACCATCGAAGGGTGGATCCACCCGGCATAGACGAACACGCAAATGCCGCTGGCCGAGTGGGGCGACAACGCGGGCTTTGGCACGCATTTCTGGTTGAACGTGTCGTACGGCGGCGTGGGCGGGGCGGGTTCCCTTTACGCCGCAGCCCGCTCCGGCGATGCGTCCTTCTTCGCCTCGCCGCCGGGGATCATCCGCCCCAACCTGTGGCAGCACATCGCGTTCACCTACGACAAGGCCAGCGGCTGGGAACGGCTCTTCCACAATGGCGTCGAAGTGGCGGCCAAGCACATCGGCCCCGTGACCGCGCACACCAGTTTCAACCTCAATCTGGGCCGGCGGCTCGGCGGCGATACGTATCAAGGACAACTCGACGAATTCTCCCTCTACAGCCGCGCGTTGAACTCGAATGAACTGGCCGCCCTCTACCAGGTGGGCGTCACCGGCAAATGCCTGCCCGCCGCCTGGCAGGTGGACCCGCCGTCGGGCACACCTCTGATGGTCCACTGGGGTCAGGACTTCAGCCCGGAGGCGCCGGTGAACTATACGCTTGCGCAAATCACCGGTAGCCCGCCGGCTGGCGTGCAAAGCGGGGATGCCGGCTCCAGTGGCCGTTTCCTGCGTCTGGTCATGGACGGTTTCAACAGCCAAGCCAACGCCATCTGCTTTGATCGGGCCGCGCCCGGCGCCTTTCGCAGTGTGCAGGCCGAGTTCGATTTCCGCCTCACCAGTGCCGACTCACCTGCCGACGGATTCGCCTTCCTGCTCATTCCCACGGCGATCTATGGCACGAACGGGCCCGGCTTCGTAACGCCGATACCCTTCGAGGAACCGAACATCCCCGGCGTGTTGGCGGTTGGCTTCGATGTGTTCCCACACGGCAGCCCGGACTCCGTCAACGACGTTTCGGTGCATTGGGACGGCGCCGAGCTGGTCAACGAACGGCTCGGTCCGGGACTGGACCTGGCCTCGGGCAATTTCCATCACTGTAAAATCGTCCTCACGCACGTGCCCGGCGGCGCCATCGTCGCCGTCACCCTCACCCCGAACATCAACGCCCTTCCCGGGGCGCCCGTCCGCCCGATCCTGACCTTCGTTCCCGGACTGAACCCATACGAAAGCCGCGTCGAGTTCGCCGGCCGCACGGGGGCGCTGGACGTGTCCGTGGACCTGGACAACGTCAGCCTGCTCTTCACAACGCAAGCTTTGAACTACTGAAACTCGTGACCGACCAAGACAAGAGGAGCGAACCCACCGGCGGCGGCACCAGCACCGGCGGCGTGTACACCGTCAGCGGCACCATTGGCCAGCCCGACGCCGGCGGGCCAATGACCGGCGGAGTCTTCTCCGTCACCGGTGGCTTCTGGGCCTTGCCGACGCTCATTCAGACCCCCGGGGCGCCGACGCTTTACATCACCAACGTTGCGCCCGGCTGGGCCACGATTTGGTGGACGCCAGCCAGCGGCACGAACTGGGTGTTGCAGGAGCGCCTGAGCCTGAGCG
>DATLZF010000066.1:0-5288 GCA_035574135.1 Candidatus Methylomirabilota bacterium | reverse complement strand
ATGGGGGGCGCGGAGGCGGGCAATCCCGGCACCGTCCTCAACGTCATCGATCTTTCCGGTCGGCGGTTTGGTGGCAACGGGTTTCTGGTGCTGGCCCAGCGCACGAACGCTTATACCATCAGCACCAACGCCGCCCTGGCGCAGAACTCCGGCGAGGACGCCGGCTTCGGCAGCGGTTCGGGCAGTTCCATCGGACATCGTGGCCTTGATGGCGACCCCGAGCTGAAAAACGCCTCGGTCACCTTCCTCCTGGTTCAGGCGCCGGACGAACCCGAGCCGGGCGATGATCTGGATGCCGACAACGACGGCACGCTGGATCCCGCCGCCGTCGGGACGTGGACGATCCTCGATTCCGTTGGCGTCCTCGACAACGGCGGCCAGGGCGACATCGCCTATGGTCGCATCAACTTCCGGCGCAACCCGGCGGCCACCGCCTCGGGCACGGTGGTCAATCTGGATTTCACGCCCGGCTATGTGGCGCGCACGGGCAACACCACGGGGTGGGCCGCGGCGGACTGGGTGGCCAGTGCGGTCGCCGGCGCGGATGCCGATTTGACGCTGGGCAACTCCGGCAACACCGCCCCCGCGGGTTTTGCGGGTCGTGCGCTGGACCACCTCGGTTTGCCGAATTTCGGCGCGGCGGCGGCGCACGGGGTGGTGTTCGTCGAGTCCGGGCGCACGACGGTCGTGAGTGAAGCGGGTGCCACCGACTCGTTCAGCGTGCATCTCAACACCGCCCCGAATGGTCGCGTGGTCATCGAGTTGACGAGTACCGACTCGCGTGTGCAGATCAGCACGAACAACGGCGCCACCTTCGGCAACCGGGGCATCCTCTCCCTCAACACCACGGCCGCGCGTACCGTTCTGGTGCGGACCGTGGATGACGCGGCGGTGTCGCCGCCCTCCGTCACCATCACCGGCCAGGTGGTGAACACTACTGCGCCCGGCCGTTATCCGTTGTCCACTCTCATCCCGCCGGTGGAGGTCACGATCCACGACAACGACATCGTGGTGTTGAACGAGGTCAAGGTGAACCCCCCGGGGGCGGACGAGCCGCACGAGTTCATCGAATTGCGCGGGCCGCCGGGGACGTTGCTGCGGCAGGTGTATCTCGTCGTGCTCAATGGTGACGTGACGGCCAATCCCGGCGTCGCCACGCTCGTCGTTGATCTCTCCGGCCGCTTCCTCGGCAGCAGTGGCCTGCTTGTCGTCGCGGCCCCGGGGCATCCCTACTCCATGCCGGAGGTGGGCACCACCGTGGTGCTGGACCCCCGCCTGGCCGCCCAGGGAGGCGCGCTCGGCAATGGCACCCTCTCTCTCCTGCTGGTGGCAAGCCCCTTGCCGGTGCCCGAGGCGGCGGACTTGGACAAAGGGGACAACGGCATCCTCGAAGAACTGCCCGCCGGCGCGGTCATTCTTGATGCCGTCGGCTGGAGCGACGGAGGCTCGCAGGACGTGGTGTATGGCGGGGTGATCCTTCAGCAGGCCGGCGGCACCCCGGATGGTGCCACGCGCTTCGCCTTCGACCTCACGCCTCGATCGGCGGCGGCCTGGTTCAACGCCGATCTCCAGGGCGAATCGGGAGCTGCCGTTCTCTACGATCCGCAAGCGGCCAGCGCCGATTTCCCGGCCGGTGCCCAGATGTCTCCGGGCGTTTTCATCAACACCCCTCCGGCGGCCGTGCGGTTGGTCCCCTTGGCGGGCACGATTGGCGATCCCACCAATCCGACGCTGCATTTCCGGGTGACGGACGCCGAATCGATCCCGAGCGGCCTGCAGGTGCAGGTCTTCAGCGACAATCCCGAAGTCGTGCCCACGGCCAATCTGACGCTCAACTCGAACGGCGCGGGCGAATGGACGCTGGCTGCCGATCCCGTTGGCGTCGGCTATGCCCACCTCATCGTGCGGGTGAACGACGAGGAACTCGCGGCCGAGGCCGTGGTCCCCTATGCCGCCTCGGCCATGGGCCGGGACAACGGGCGCTTTCACTACGAGATAACCGATGGCTCCGCCGCCAGCGCGATCAACGACGAACTGATGTTCGTGGCCGATGACGAGAACCAGGTCATTCGCATCTATGAACGGAACCGTTCCGGCCCACCGCTGGCGGGGGTGGATCTCGGCCCGTTTTTGGGCCTGACGGACTTCGAAGGCGGCGCGGCCCGGGAGGTGGACATCGAGGCGGCGACGCGCGTGGGCGACCGGATCTATTGGATCGGCTCCCACTCCCATGCCGAGATTGGCGAGATCCGCACCAATCGTTCCCGTCTCTTCGCCACCGATGTTGCGGGCAGCGGCGCGGCCAGCACCCTGACCTACGTCGGGCGCTACGAGCATCTCAAGGAGGACCTGGTTGCCTGGGACGTGAACAACCGGCATGGCCGCGGCGCGAACTTCTATGGTCTGGCCGCCAGTACGGCCGAGGGCGTCCTGCCCAAGGCGATCGATGGCTCGGGCTTCAACATCGAGGGGCTGTGTATGGCTCCCGGCAGCACCAATGTGGCCTACATCGCCTGCCGGGCCCCGTTGGTGCCGGCGACGAATCGTTCCCGCGCCCTGCTCGTGCCGGTCCTCAACTTCGACACCCTGGCCGTCAGCGGCGCCGGACCCGGCGCGGCGCAGTTCGGTCCGCCCATTGAGTTGAACCTTGGATGTCGCGGCGTGCGCAGCATTGAGGGAGGCCCCAACGGTTATCTCATCGTTGCCGGACCGTCGGGCAATCCCGTCGGCATGCCGCGCCACTGGTTCCGGCTGTTTACCTGGACGGGCCGGCCAACCGACGCGCCGCAGGAACTTTCCGCCGATCTGACCGGCCTGAATGTCGAGGCCATTGTCGATCTTCCGGCTCCGCCGTGGACGGCGCAGTCCCGTGTGCAATTGATCAGCGATAGTGGCACGGCGGTCTATTACGGCGACGACGTGATCGGAAAGCTTCTCCCCGTGCGGAACTTCAAGAAGTTCCGGAGCGACTGGGTGGAGCTGGGCGAGGTCGTGCCGCCGCAACCGCTCATCCGCAGCGTGCGAGTGGCGGGCGGCCGGGCGGTGCTGAGCTGGTGTGCGCTGCCGGGGCGTCGCTACCGGGTGCAGTTCAAGGATGATTTGAGCGAGCCCGACTGGCGGAGTTTTCCGGACGAGGTTCTCGCCAACGACGACCTCATGGTCGTGGAGGACATCGTGCCGGCTACGGGCCGGCGCTTCTACCGAGTGGTCCTGCAGCCTTGAGACAGGCGTGGTCAAGCGCACCAACGCGGCCAGCGCTTACCCAGGGGCGACGCGCGCAACCCGCAGGAAAACCGGGCAGCACGGGCGATTCGCCGATCACTTCAAACGCCCCGCGGAATCGCCCCACGAGAACGCAGGGCACGTGAGCCAGCGGCCGGAGCGACGCCGGGTTACACGTTGTAGGTGCCCGATGCTGTCGTCCCGCCGCGGCCGGTCCAGTTGGTGTGGAAGAACTCGCCGCGAGGTTTGTCCACGCGCTCGTAGGTGTGGGCGCCGAAGTAATCACGCTGCGCCTGGAGCAGGTTGGCGGGCAGGACGGCGGAGCGATATTGATCGTAGAACGCCAGCGCGGTGCTGAAGGCCGGGACGGGGATGCCTTTTTTGGCGGCCGTGGCCACGATGTTGCGCCACCCTTTCTGGGCTTTCTTGATCTCGCCGCGGAAAAAGTCGTCGAGCATCAGGTTCGAGAGCTTCGGATTCTTGTCAAACGCCTCCTTGATCTTGCCAAGGAAGCGCGAGCGGATGATGCAGCCGCCGCGCCACATGAGGGCGATGCCGCCGTAGTTGAGATTCCAGCCGTATTCCTTGGCGGCCGCGCGCATGAGCATGTAGCCCTGAGCGTAGCTGACGATCTTCGAAGCGTAGAGTGCAAGACGGATGTCCTCGATGAACGCCCTCTTTTTCTCGGCGTTGGTCGCGATGCCGGTGAGCGCGGGGCGCGGGCCCTTGAGTTTCCTTGCCGCCTTGACGCGTTCGTCCTTCAAGGCCGAGACGCAGCGGGCATAGACTGCCTCGGCCATGAGCGTGATTGGGATGCCGAGTTCCTGTGAGTTGATGACCGTCCACTTGCCGGTGCCCTTCTGGCCCGCCGTGTCGAGAATCTTGTCCACGAGCGGCTGGCCGTCATCGTCCTTCTTGGCGAGGATATCTCGGCTGATCTCGATCAAGTAGCTGTCGAGGTCGCCCTGGTTCCATTCGGCGAAGACGTTGTGCATCTCGTCAGCGCTCATTCCGAGGCCGTTCTTCATGATGTTGTAGGCTTCGCAGATGAGCTGCATGTCGCCGTATTCGATGCCGTTGTGGACCATCTTCACGTAATGGCCGGCGCCCTGTTCGCCGACCCAATCGCAGCAGGGAGCGCCGCCTTCGACCTTCGCGGCGACGGCCTGAAAGATGTCCTTCACATGCGGCCACGCTTTGGGCGAGCCGCCGGGCATGATGCTCGGCCCCCGCCGGGCGCCCTCTTCGCCGCCCGAAACGCCCGTGCCGATATAGAGCAGGCCCTTGCTCTCGACGTATTTGACGCGGCGGTTGGTGTCCTCGAAGAGCGAGTTGCCGCCGTCAATGATGATGTCGCCGGGTTCGAGGTGCGGGATCAGTTGCTCGATGAATTCATCGACCGGCTTGCCCGCTTTGACCAGCATCATCACCCGGCGCGGCTTCTTGAGTTTGGAAACCATCTCGGCGATGGAGTGGGCGCCGAGCACCTTGGTGCCCTTGGCCTCCTTGGCGAGGAATTCGTCCACCTTCTCGACGGTGCGGTTGTAGGCCACGACGGTGAAGCCGTGGTCGTTCATGTTGAGGATGAGGTTCTGGCCCATGACGGCCAGGCCGATCAATGCGATGTCGCCCTGAGGTTCCATGAGTTTCAATTGGTAAAACGTAAAGAGCCCGAAAACAGAGCGGGAACGATAGCCGGGCGGCCAGACCGCGCCAGAAGAATTTTGGATTCACCCCGGGCACCGCTGCCCGTGCGCGGGGCAGGCGGCCGGGGCCGGCTGCAGCGTGAGGCGGGGATCCCGCGCGAGGAGGGCGTCGAGGTTCGTCCAGCCGGCTTCGTTCATCGAGTTGAAGGCGTGCAGGTACACCGAGACAACGGCCGGCGGGTATTGGGCGAGGAGCCGTTCGATGACGTTGATGAGAGCGGCCTCCTCGACCGTGGGGGGGAGTTCTCCGACCACGCCGTTTTCATGGGCGATGCCCAGGCCGTTCAGGAAATCGATGAGAAGCGGCGCATGTTTCTTGAGTAGCCAGGTGCGGATGAGGTTGTCGGCGGCCAGGCGCAA
>DATLZF010000065.1:0-9519 GCA_035574135.1 Candidatus Methylomirabilota bacterium | reverse complement strand
TTACGGCGGTGGCATCAAGAAGCGCGATCAGCTTGCCGCCACGCAGCACGAACTGGTCGATGGCATACTGCGCGGTGTCCTTGATGTCCTTGGGATGGATGACGAGCAACACGCGAATGTCATCGTCGATCTTCTCCGCATCCATTTGCACCTGCCGCACGTCGAAGTCGCGCTTGAGCTCGTTGATGACAGCCCACGGCTCCTGACCTTGCTGGCCCATGCGCATCATCATGGGGTTCATTGGACTGCCAAAAAGCGGCAGGGGCGTCATGACGCCAATCACGGGCTTGTTGGTGGAAATCACCTTGGCCAGGGCGCGGGCCAGATCGTATTCCAACATCCGCTCGCGGTCGGGCGAGAGGAAGGGTAGGGCCACCTTGACGGGGTCCTGGCTGATGGCGACGCCGAGGTAGATTTGGTCGCCGGTGGACAGGAGTTGGGGTTCGATGCCATCCAGTTGCGCCAGTTCCTCGGCCTCAGAATCGGGCTCGGGATCGAATTTCTTGATCTCGATGTTACCCCGCGAAGCCTGTCGAAACTCGCCCAGCAGGTCTTCAATCTGCCGCGCGTAGGCCTTGAGCATGGAAGGCATCCGCGCCTCGCTCTGGGAGTAGTAGAGGCGGATTTCCACCGGTCCATCGATCTTTTCGAGGATGCGGCGCGTGCCGGCGTTGAGGGTGTAAGCCTTTTCCTCGGTCAGATCGAGGCGCGTTTTGAAGGCGGCGGTGATGATGTTGATCGCGATGATGATGACCAGCATCACCAGCACGCCGGCCGACGAGTACAACAGCGTTTCAAACTTTTTTTGTTTCATGGCTGGAATCACGTCGAGGGAGCGTCATCCGGCCCGCAGGCTGCGGATGATCACGCCGTTGCAGAAAAGGGCAAAACCGATAAGCGAGCCGAAGTAGATCACGTCGCGCGAATCGATCAGCCCCTTTTGGAACGCCAGGAAGTGCGCATAGGCGCTGAACGAGGTGATCAAATCAACGACCGAAGCAGGCACCACCTGAACCAACAATGTTGTCACCGGCTCAAACCCCGCCAGAAGCAGGAAGAAGCAGATGACCACCGAGAGAATGAAACTGATGACCTGGTTGCGGGTCATCGCCGACGTCATGCTCGTTACCGCGAGATAGCCGCCAGCGAGCAGGGCGCTGCCGACATAGCCGGCCAGCACCTGACCGGCGTCGGCGTCCCCCAGCACCGACACCGTGATTACGACCGGGAAGGTGAGTGTCAGGGCGATGGTCAAAAACAGCCAGGAGGCGAGGAACTTGCCCACGATGGCCTGCCAGGCCGTCACCGGCATGGTCAGCAGCAACTCCATGGTGCCGAGACGCCGTTCCTCCGACCAGAGCCTCATGCCGGCGGCCGGAACCAGGAACAGGTAGAGCCACGGGTGCCAGCTAAAAAATGGCCGCGCCAGCGAAGCTTCCCCGATCTCGAAGAAACCGCCCAGCATGAAGGTGAAGAAACCATTCAAGAGCAGCCAGATCACGATGAAGACATAGGCCACCGGCGAGGCGAAGTAGCCTGTCAGTTCGCGTTTGGCGATGGTGAATATGTGTCGGATGGAATCGTTCATTTCGCTTGCTCCCTTCCGGATGCCGCTGCTTGCGCGGTTTCAGACCAAGTGATACTGCGGAACACTTCGTCCAAGCGGCCTTCCTCGGTGTGAAGTTCCTCGATCTTCCAACTCTCGCGCGCCACCACTTCCGCGACGCCACGCGCCAGTTCACTGTTGCGGCTGCTGGTCTGCGGATACACTCGCGCCCAGACAAAACCGTCTTCGGCCTTGACCACCGTGGCTTTGCGCGCCGCCGGCAATTCGGCCAGCCGGCTCTTGATCACCTCCGGCGCCACTCCGAGCACGCGCACCGAGACGGCCCCCGCCGTGTCCGAGCGCTGCTTCAACTCCTGCGGCGTGCCGTTGGCCACGATCTGGCCGCGGTCAATAATGATGGCCCGCGTGCAGACCGCCTCGACCTCCTCGAGAATGTGGGTCGAGAAGATGATGGCCTTCTTCTCGCCCATCCGGCGGATCAGGTTTCGGACCTCGTGTTTCTGGTTCGGGTCCAGGCCATCCGTCGGCTCGTCCAAGATCAAAATGTCGGGATCGTGGATGATGGACTGCGCAAAGCAGGTCCGGTGGCGGTAGCCCTTGGAGAGAGTATCCACGCTTTGGTGCAGCACGGGCTCCAGGAAACACATCTCGACGGCGCGGCGCACGGCCCGGTTCTTGGCCTCACCCCGCAACCCGCGCAATTCCGCGGCAAAACTCAGGAAGCCGTACACCGTCATGTCGGTATAGGACGGGGCGTTCTCCGGCAGGTAACCGATCAGGCGCTTGGCCGGGATGGGGTTCTCCACCATGTCGAAGCCGCCCACGGTGACGCGGCCGGAGGTGGGCGGGATGAAGCCGGTGATCATGCGCATGGTGGTGGATTTCCCGGCGCCATTGGGGCCGAGGAAACCCAACACTTCGCCGCGCTCCACCGAGAACGAAACCCCGGCCACCGCCCGCTTGGTGCCGAAGTTCTTGACCAAGTTTTCGACTTTTATCATGCGAACGTTCCTCTCGATAAATGAGCGGTGAGGAAATAGTCGGAACGGGCACCGCTTGTAAAGGGGGCAGGCGCTCACCGTGCATTACATTTTTGTAATGCTGCGGAAAGAAATCTGGAAGGCCGCCGTATCCATCGCGCCTCCAAGCTTGCCCGGCAGCCGCGGCCGCGCCTACAGTCCGCCACCTATGAGCCGATCCCTGCTCCCCGCATTGCTGGTCTGGCTGGCGTGTGCGCCGCTTGCCACCCGCGCGCAGACTCCCGCGACCGCGCCCGCCACGTTCCAGCGCACGGAGGACGTGATCTACGGACGCACCTATGGCGCCGCGCTGACGCTGGACGTGTTCCAGCCGGAAAAGCCGAACGGTTACGGTCTTCTGTTCATGGTCAGCGGGGGGTTCTTCTCCTCGAAAGAGGCGATCAACGCGAAGATGTACACCCACTTCCTTGACCGGGGCTACACCGTCTTCGCCGTCGTGCACGGTTCCCAGCCGAAGTTCCAGATCACCGACATCACGGCGCACATTCACCGGGCCGCGCGCTATGTCCGCCACCACGCCGCGAAATACGGCATCAACCCGGACAAGCTGGGCGTCACCGGCGCCAGCGCGGGGGGGCACCTTTCGCTGACCCTGGCCACGCAGGGCGGCCCGGGCAAAGCCGATGCCAAGGACCCCATCGATCGCGAAAGCAGCGCCATCCAGGCGGCCGCGTGCTTCTTTCCGCCGACGGATTTCCTCAATTACGGCGCCACTGGCGAAGACGCTGTGGGCGTTGGCATCCTCAAGGGATTCAAAGCGGCCTTCGGTCCGAAGTCTGACACACCGGAAGGCCGCCAGGAGTTGGGCAAGATCATCTCGCCGATCTATTACCTCAGTTCGAACAGCGCCCCCTCGCTCATCATCCACGGGGACGCGGACAAACTCGTGCCCATCCAGCAGGCCAGGAGCTTCGCCGAACGCGCGAAAGCGGCGGGCGCCCTCTGCGAAGTGGTCACGCGCGAGGGCAAGGATCACGGTTGGTCGGACATCATCGAGGATACCAAGCTGTTTGCCGACTGGTTTGATCGGCGCCTGCGCGGCATCAAGCCGGCACCGTGATGGCTTGGATCCCGCCGGTTTCTTCGGGTAACGCCCCTTTATGCAAGACACCGTTCTCTGGATTTACATCGTCCTGCTCGTGGCAGGGGGACTGATGGGTTACCTCAAGGCAAAGAGCAAGGCCTCCGTACTGACCTCCACCGCCTTTGCGGCGCTCCTGAGTTTGTGCGCGCTGCGGATCATCACGATGCGCCATGCCACGGAATTCCTCCTGCTCTTCCTCCTGGCCTTCTTCGCGCTGCGGTTCGCGAAGAGCAGGAAGTTCATGCCCATGGGTATGATGGCGCTGTTGACGGTCATCACCCTCGCCATGCGGCAGTTGCTCTGAACCGCCGCCCGATCGGCCGCAGAGGCCGGCTGCCCGCCCGTGCAACGAGAACTTCCCATCTGGCACATCCACGCGAACATCGTCGGCCACCTCCAGGCCGGCAGTCGCCTCGTGCTGGTGGCGCCGACCGGCTCCGGCAAAACCACGCAGGTGCCGCAGATGCTTCTGGAAGCCGGCGTGGCCGGCGCGCGCAAGATCGTCGTGCTGCAACCTCGCCGCGTCGCTGCGCGCACCGTGGCGGCCCGCGTGGCGTGGGAACGCGGCGGAAAGCTCGGCGACGAGGTCGGTTACCAGATTCGCTTTGACGACCAGACCGGCGTCGGCACGCGCATCTGCTTCGTCACCGAGGGCATCCTGCTGCGCTGGTTGCAGGATGACCGCTCCCTGGCCGAGGTCGGTGCCATCCTGTTCGACGAGTTCCACGAGCGCAATCTCCTCAGTGATGTGGCGCTGGCGCTGGTCAAGCACCTGCAGCAAACCGCCCGGCCCGATCTGAAGATCGTCGTCATGTCGGCCACGCTCGACGCCGAGCCCGTGGCCGCCTACCTGGGCGATTGCCCGATCCTGATCTCCGAGGGCATTTCCTTCCCCGTGCGCGTGTGCTACCTCGATCGCCGCGATGAACGGCCCGCAGCCGAGCAGGCTGCGGACGCGGTCGAGCGCATCGTCAACGCCGGCGAACCCGGCGACATTCTCGTGTTCATGCCCGGCATGAGCGAGATCAACGCCACCGTCGGCGCCCTGCGGGCCGCGCGGACGACCGAGCGTCTGGCGCTCATCCCGCTGCACGGGGACCTGCCTCCCGAGGACCAGGATCGTGCCTTTGCCCCCAACCCGCTGCGCAAAGTCGTGGTCGCCACCAACGTTGCCGAAACCTCGGTGACCATCGACGGCATCCGGCACGTGGTGGACAGCGGCCTCGCGCGCGTGGCCCGCTACGACGCCGAACGCGGCCTCAGCACCCTCCTCGTGGAGGAGATCAGCCGTGCCTCGGCCGACCAACGCAAGGGGCGGGCGGGTCGCACCGCTCCGGGCACCTGCCACCGGCTCTGGACCGAGAGCAGCCATTTGAACCGTCCGGAGCGCAATACGCCCGAGATCCAGCGCGCCGATCTTGCCGAAGTCGTCCTGCTGCTGCACTCGCTGGGCATCAAGAAGGCCGCCGCCTTCGATTGGCTGGACAAGCCCGATTCCCAAGCCGTCGAGCGCGCCGAGGCGCTCCTGCACACCCTGGGCGCCATTGACCCCGCCACCGAGCAGCTCACCGCCGTGGGGCGTCAGATGTTGCGCCTGCCCATGCACCCGCGCTACTCGCGACTGCTGGTCGAGGCTTCGCGACGCGATTGCGTCCCGGCCGCCGCATTGTGCGCGGCCCTGGTCAGTGGCCGCGATCTGCTGATGCGCCTGGGCCGCGACGACAAGCACATTGCCGAGGCGCGCGAACTCTTCGAGGGCAGCGCGGTATCGGATTTCCACACCCTGACCCGCGCCTGGCAGTTCGCGAAGAACTGCGGCTTCAACGTCGAACGCTGTCGCCGTTATGGCATTCACGCCCAAACCGCCCGGCAGGTGGAACAGACGTTCCAACAACTGCTCCAGATTGCGCGGCAACAAGGACTCTGGCGCGGCGAACCCGAGGGGCCGGCGGAAACCGCCCCGGCGGCGGACCGCGCCGCGGACGATGCCCTGCAGCGTTGCCTGACCGCCGGCTTCATCGACCAGCTTTGCGTGCGCCGGGACCTGGGCACGCTCGATTGCGACCTCACCGAAGGCCGCCGCGGCACGCTCATGCGCGAAAGCGTGGTACAGCAATCGCCGCTGTTCGTGGCCGCCTCGATCCGGGAAGTCTCCGGCCGCGGCTCGTCCAACCTCACCCTCCTCGGGCTGGCCACGGCCACCCGGCGCGAGTGGATTGAGGAGATGTTCCCGGAACAGATCAGTGTTCGCATCGAGCACCTGTTCGACCGCACGCACAAGCGCGTCTCCGCCGTGAAGCTGGTGCGCTTCCACGATCTGGTAATTCATCACGAGCATCAGCGCGAGGTCGAGCCCGAGGCTGCGGGCCGTTGCCTGGCCGACGCCTTCGGCCGCGGGTGGTTCGAACTGCCGTTGCTGAACCACGAGATCAAACAGTTCATCGCGCGCGTGAATCTCGTCTGCGCCGCCGCGCCGGAGCTGGAGTTTCCACCATTGGATCCGCCCGCGGTGGTGGCGCGGCTGGCGCGGGCGTTTCGGGGGCTCACGCTGGTCAAGGAAGCCCAGGCCGTGCATTTGCGGGATGCCTTTCGCGAACATCTCGAACCCGCCCAACGGGAGTGGCTGGACGAACTGGCACCCACCGCCGTGCGCTGGCCGGACGGCTCGACGCGCAAGCTGCTTTATCCCGACACGCCGCGGGACGAGGACGGCCAACCGAACGCGCCGGAGCTTCAGGTCAAGCTCCACGAGTGTTTCCCGTTGCGGGAGCATCCTCACATCTGCGAGGGCCGGCTGCCGGTCAAACTCTGGCTCTGCGCCCCCGATGGCAAACGCCTCGAAGCCACCTTCAACTGGCCTGCGTTCAAGGCGAACTCCTATCCGAAACTGAGGGGCGCGCTGCAAAAGAAATACCCCGGCGTCGGCTGGCTCTGAGGGCGTCCCCGCTACCATGCGCTTCTCCATCATCACCCCAAGCTTTCGCAACTCGGCCTGGCTCAAGCTCTGCATTGCCTCCGTTGCCGATCAGGGCGTGGCGCTCGAACACATCGTGCAGGACGCCGGCTCCGACGACGGTACGCTGGACTGGTTGCCATCGGATCCGCGTGTGCGGGCGTTCGTGGAAAAGGACTCGGGCATGTACGACGCCGTCAACCGCGGTCTGCGCCGCGCCAAAGGCGACATTCTCGCCTACCTCAACTGCGACGAGCAGTACCTCCCTGGCGCGTTGAAGGCGGTCGAGGCCTTTTTCACGGCCCATCCGGAGGTGGACGTGGCCTTTGCCCACGCCGTGGTGGTGGACGAATTCGGCCGCTACTTCTGCGACCGCACCTCGCTGACGCCGCAGCGCTGGCATACGCAGGTGAGCGCCAACCTCGCCTTTCTTACCTGCGCCACGTTTTTCCGCCGAAGGATCATCTCCGACCTGGGCCTGTTCTTCGACCTCCAGTTTCGCGTCTGCGGTGACGTGGACTGGGCGTTGAAGCTGATTGATGCCGGAGCGCGGATGCGGGTGCTGCCGCGGCGCACCTCGGTGTTCACAGAGACGGGCGGCAACCTCAGCCTGAATCCGCGCGCGCCGGCCGAGCAGCAACTGCTGCGCGCCCGCGCGCCGTGGCTGGTGCAGCGAGCGCGGGCGCTGGTGGTGGCGCATTTTCGGCTCCGGCGCCTGCTCAGCGGCGCCTACTCACCCCGGCCGCACAGCTACTCAATCTATACCCGGCAGAGTCCGGACCAGCGGCAGACTTTCACCGTCGAGCACCCGACCTACCGCTGGCGGCGCAAACCGGCCGGTGGCTGATCGGATCGTTGGCCATGGCGCGGGGCACCGGCCAGACCAAGCCGCGATGCGGCAGTCAGCTTTCTGCTCGCGTCGTCCCGGGAGGACCGAACTCGCCGCTCTATGTCGGCCGGAGGCTTACTTCGCGTCCCGACCCAGTCCCGCCAGATACCGCAGCAAGTCCCGCAGTTCCGTCCGCGTGAGCAGGTCGGTGAGCCCGGCCGGCATCACGGACCCGCGCGGGACGCGGCTGGCGATGGCGTCCTTGCGCAACGTGATCTCGGCGTTGAGCGCAATGTCGCGCACGACGAGTTCGGCCGGCGTTTCCCGCACCACGTAGCCCTGGTGCAGGTCGCCCGTGCGCGTGACAATTTCAACGGCGGTGTAGCCTTCCTTCACCTCGCGGTTGGGATCGAGCAGCGCGCCCATGATGAACTCGGCCGGTTGCGCCGTGCCCAACGAGCTGAGGTCCGGTCCGATTGCGCCGCCCCGGCCGTTGATGGCGTGGCAGGCCACACAGTTCAACTCCGGGCGCAGGTAAACCTCCGCTCCGCGTGCGGCGTCCCCCTGGCGCAACGCTTCCGCCGCGAAGGCCGCCATTTCCTCGGGTGACCATGAGCGCGGCTCGCGCGCCAGGCCGGCCGCGTCGCTCAACAACGTGGCCAACGCCTCGTCCCGCTGGCCGCTGGCACTCATCTGGCGCAGCCCGACCCGGGCCGCATCCGGGGTCGGCGGCCGTTGGCGCAACGCGGCGACCAGCGCGGCGGCGCCGTCCTGACGCGTGAGAAAGGCGTTCCAGATTTCCGCCCGGACTGCATCGGGCGCTTCCTGTTGCAGCATCTGTGCAGCAGGTTGGGCCGCCAGGGTGACGTCGAGCCCCGCCAGCGCGGCCACGGCGGCGGCGCGCACAGGGGCAGGTTCGCTTTCGGCAGCCAGCTTTTGCAGGAAGGCCCTGGCCGCCGGGTCGGCGTACCCTGCGAGGGCCTCGAGGCTGGCACGACGGATGGACTCCGGTTCGGTTGACGTGGCCGCAACCGATTCGATGGCCGGCCGCAGCGCTTCCAGTCGCCAGGCGCCGGCCAACCGCAAGGCCGACGCTCTGAGCGCCACGGCATCCGCCCGGAGCAGGGGTGCGAGTGACGCGGCCAGGTCGCCCGGTGGCCGCAGCCGCCGCACGCGTTCGGCCCGGATGAGTTCGGGCAACAGGCGCGCGTGCAGCTCGGGGTCGTAGCGGCCGGCCACGCGATACGTGGCTGCATCGAGCAGCAGCGCCAGTTCTTGTGGGTCGCCGACGCCGGCCAGCACGGTCAGCAGCGCGGCGCGGGTATCTGGCGCGAGGTCGCCCCGTCGCACAAGTCGGACGGTGGCGCGCAGGGTGTCCGCCGAGGCATCGATACGCAGCAAGTGTTCGAGCCGGTGTGCGCGCCCGGTAAAATCCAGCCGGCCGGCGGTGAAAGCCGGCAGCCAGACGGGCTTGAGCGCATGCACGGCTTGGATCAACGCGTCGTTGATGAAACGGTCCACGGGTTGATCGGTGACGGTGAGAGCGATTTCGACGTTCCGTTCGCGCTGGCCGCGGCTGGCCGCGACGACGGCTTGGAGACGCACGCGAGGATGTTCATCGGCGGCGGCGCGAGCCAGCCAGGTCGTCGCCTCGGGCAGACGTTGCTGCCAGCGCCCGGCAACCTCGACTGCGTAAGCCCGGGCTCGCGGGTCATTCGCGCGCAGTAACCGGGTCAGGAGCGCGGGCTCTGGAGCGTCGAGGGATTCGCAGACGGCGAGGGCTTCGATTAGATGCCGCTCGTGTCGTGGGTCGGCGGCATCGAGCGTGTCCACCCATGAGCGCAACTCGGGCAGGACGCGATCCGCCGGTTCGGCCGCCAGCCGGCGGCGCGCCTGATGGCGGGTCCAGCGCTCGGGCGATTGGAGATGTCCCAGCAACACGGGCACGGAGGCTGTGGCGAGCGCGGGGCGCGGCACCGGGAGCCGGCCGGTGGCGGTGATGCGCCAGATGCGGCCGTGAACCTTGTCCCGGCGCGGATCGCGGAA
>DATLZF010000064.1:0-14609 GCA_035574135.1 Candidatus Methylomirabilota bacterium | reverse complement strand
ACCCTGAATGACGACGGCGAGTTGCGTCTCGATTATGAGGCGACCACCGACCGGGCCACGCCGGTGAACCTGACGAACCACGCCTATTTCAACCTCGGCGGCCACGGCGACGTGCTCGACCACGAGCTGTGGCTTGCCGCCGACCACTACACCCCCACAGACAACCAGTTGATCCCGACCGGCGAGATCGCCAGCGTCAAAGGCACTCCTTTGGATTTTACGGTGTCAACCCGCGTGGGCGCGCGGATCGAGCGACTCAAGCCCCACCCGGGCGGCTACGATCACAACTACGTGATCCGCGGAGGCGGTGAATCGCTTGTGCTTGCCGCCCGTCTCGTTGAACCAAAGAGCGGGCGCACGCTCGAGGTGCGCACCACCGAGCCCGGCCTGCAGCTTTACACCGGAAACCACCTCCAACACGGCGCCCTTTGCCTCGAGACCCAGCACTATCCGGATTCCGTCCACCAACCCGCCTTCCCCACCACCATTCTCCGGCCCGGGCAGACCTTTCGCAGCGCAACCGTGTTTGCGTTCTCCGCAAGGTGATACGCCCTGCCGCCTGACACCCGGGCTTGCCTTCGCACGGCAGGCGCGTTTGACTCGGCCGTCTTCGCCAGTCTGGTGGCGGCTTTGTTTGAATGACCCGCAGCGGCAGACGGTCCGAGACGGAAACTGGCAGGCGGTCCTCGACGTGAATCGCCCCGGTCGGAAACCACGCATGAACATCGACGGATACTGGATGGCCTTGCCTCAGCCAGCGCGTGCCGGCCATCGGAGGCGCATGCCCGGACGTGGTTGACCTGCATGGTTCCAGCCGCAATGACAGGCATGCGGGATAAACCCGGGGATTGGGCGGCAAAGATCTCCCGTGGTGGCGAAGGAGGGCCGCTGCCGCTGGCCGGAGTTGCGATGGCGCCCAGCCAGGCCGGCCGGACGCGATGGGCGGCTGGCCGCGGACCGGCCACCGTTCCTTGAAGGATGGCCACTTCGCCGTCATCACCCGCGATCCGGTTTCTGAGGTGGCTGGCGCAGGCCATCGCGACGCACCGCGGCTGGGTCCTCTACCCGCAACTGGTTCTGGTGGCCCTCAGCGTGGCTTACACCGTGCGCCACCTCGAGTTCCATACGGATCGCAGCGCACTGGTGGGCGGGGACAAGGAGTATCATCGGATCTACCAGGAGTACAAGCGTGAGTTTCAGGTCCAGGACGATTTGGTGGTGGTGGTCGAAAGCGAAGACATGGAGAAGAACCGCCAATTCGTCGAGCGCCTCGGAGCCAAACTCGAATCGGAGACGAATCTCTTCTCGGGGGTTATGTACAAGGGGGACCTGCGGCTGCTCGGCTCCAAAGCGCTGCTGTTCCCGCCCGAGGCCAAGCTGAAGGACCTGCTCAACACCCTCAAAGAGTATCGTCCGTTCCTGCAGGAGTTCTCCCGGGCCACCAACCTCGTGTCCCTATTCGATCTGGTGAACACCAAGTTTCGAACGGCTAAGCGCGAGGACGACGAACAGAGCCGGGGGCTGGTCAAGGCTCTGCCGGCGCTGCGAAGGATCATCGACCAGGCCACTGACGCTCTCCAGCGCGAGGGCAACCCGCCCTCGCCTGGCATCAACGCCCTCTTCGACGGCGGTCGCGAAGCCGAGCAGGCGATGTACATCACGTTTGGCAACGGGCGGATGTACCTCGTCACCGCCCAAGCCCGCGATCGCACCGTGACGCCCGTGGCAGTGCGCCGCCTGCGAGCGCTGATCAGCGAGACGCAGACGGAAGTGCCCGGCTTGAACGTGGGCCTGACGGGCGAGCCCGTGCTGGAAGTGGACGAGATGGAGCAATCCCAGAAGGACACGACGCTGGCGAGCATCGTCTCCCTGGTGCTGGTGGCACTCATCTTCGTGTACGGCTATCACTCGACGGGACGACCCATCAAAGCCAACCTCTGTCTGGTGGCGGGCCTGGCTTACACGATGGGTTATACCACGCTGACTGTGGGCCACCTGAACGTTCTTACCATCACATTCGCGCCGATTCTCATCGGCTTGGCCATCGACTTCGGCGTGCACCTCATCACCCGCTACGAGGAGGAACTGTGGCACCGCAAGCCGGAGCATTACGCGCTCGAGAAGGCCGTGGTTAATACGGGCGTTGGCATCTTCACCGGTGCTTTCACGACGGCGGGAGCCTTTTTTGCCATGGCCTTCACCGATTTCGACGGCATTCAGGAAATGGGGATCATTTGTGGCGGCGGGTTGCTCGTCTGCCTGGTGCCGATGATGACGCTGCTGCCGGCATTGCTGCTCGGTGGGCGCCAGAACGTACTCGACTATCAACTGGGCCCCGTGCTGGACCGGCGTGCCGCGAAAGAGGTGGATCAACGGGCCCGCATCGAAAACATTTGGTTGCGGCGCCCGGTGACCACCTTGGTTGTCATCGCGGGCATCAGCCTGCTCCTGGTCGGGCCGGCGCGCAAGGTGGGCTTCGACTACAACCTGCTGCACATGCAGAGCGCCGGTCTGCCGGCGGTCATTTTCCAGGACAAACTGCTGCATTCCTCCACCAAGCCGGTGGTGTATGCGGTGGTGACGGCTCGCTCAATCACGGAGGCGACCAATCTGCTGGCTCACTTGACGAATCTGAGCACCGTGGCCAGTGTCGATTCGCTGGTCGGCTTTCTAACCGAGCCGGCCGCGACGAAGCTGGACACGCTGCGCGAGATCAAAGCGTTGGTCGGGGAGATTCAGTTTGTGCCCACGGATCGGGCGCCGGTTGCGGTATCGGATTTGAACCTGAGCCTGTTCAGCCTGCTGGGCTACGCCCGACTCGCCGCCGAAGCGACCCGCACCAATGACGCGACCCTGCATCGATCATTGACCGATCTGGCCGACGCCATCATCAGGCTGCGAGGGGCCATGCTCATGGCTGGGAGCCATGCGGTGGCCTCGCGTCTGGCCGGGTTTCAACAGGCTCTGTTCGATGACGTGCGCGAAACCTTCGCCGCCATTCGGAGCCAAGATGCCTCCGGGCCGCTGACGGTTGAGGACCTGCCTGCCGTGTTGAAACGGCGCTTCGTCAGTGTCCAGGGAGCGCACGCACTGCAGGTCTATCCGAAAAAGGACGTTTGGGAACGCAAGGAGCAGGAGGAGTTCGTGGCCGAGTTGCGCACGGTGGCGCCGGACGTGACCGGGACGCCGGTGCAACTGTTGGAGTACACCACCCTGCTGAAGCAGAGCTACGAGGAGGCCGCGCTTTACTCGATCGCGGCCATTGCCGTCCTCATTCTGATTCATTTCCGGAGGCTGGCCTGCGTGCCGCTGGCGTTGCTGCCGGTGGGGCTGGGCTGGCTGTGGATGGTGGGAACGATGGGACTCACCGGAGTGTCGTTCAATCCCGCCAACATCATGACCTTGCCGTTGATCGTCGGCGTGGGCGTCACCAACGGCGTGCATATCCTGAACCGGTTTGCGGAAGAGAAGCATCCGAGCATTCTGGCCAAAAGTACGGGCAAGGCGGTCTTGGTTTCCGGGCTGACGACAATCGCCGGTTTCGGAAGCCTGATGTTGGCGGATCATCGGGGCATTCGCAGTCTCGGTTTCATCATGGCAACAGGCACCGCCACATGCATGGTGGTCGGCCTGACTGCGCTGCCAGCCATTTTGAACCTACTGGATCGCTATGGCTGGATGATAAAGAAAACCCAGCGCGATAATGCACAATCGACGCTGGGTCGGGAGGAACCGAGGTAGATACCTCAAGTCTGTGATGAAAATAAACAACCGAGCTTCAATGTCAATCCTGCGCCTTCGATCCGGGCCCCCGCAGTTTTCCGGACCTTGCGCTAGCGATAACGGGCGCGGTCGCACGAGCTACCGGATCGCGGCCGCCGTGATCTCGGTGATCCGCGATGGTCGGGAGCGGTCTTCCCAATGATGACGAAGATCTTGCGCTGGTTTTCGGTTGGGCTACTGCTGCTCGGTGGCGACGCGGCGAGGGCCGAGGCCGGCGACTTAAAGGGATTCGGCCCGGCTCTGCACGAATTCAAGCTCACTCTCAAAGCGGGCCGCCGGGTCGAAGCCGCGGGTCCGCTCTTTTACCGCGAGGAGTCCGGCGACGTGAGCACTTGGGCCATCTCCCCGCTGCTGTCTTATGCGAGGGATGTCGGCGTGGATTCTACCGAGATGGACTTGCTGTATCCGGTCATCACCTTTGATCGTTACGGAGAGGAGTACCGCATCCAATTGCTTCAATGGTTGAGTTGGTCCGGAGGTCGGGCGCTTAAGGATGCCAATGTGCATCGGTTCACCGTGTTCCCGTTCTACTTCCGACAGCGGTCGGACCTGCCGGAGCGCAATTACGTGGCCTTGTTCCCGCTGTTTGGCCGGGTGGAGAATCGGTTCTTCCGCTCGGAAGTCGAGTGGGTGGTCTGGCCCATCTATGTCAAGACCCGGCGCGGCGTGCGTGCAAACTTCGCCGAATCGGACGACTTCCGGTCTCCAGCGCGCCGCAACATCGAAATGCGCGGCGTCGGGCGTAGTGGAGTCACCACCTACAATTACCTCCTGCCGTTCTTCCATGTGCGCGAGGCCGACGGCCTGCAGGGATGGCAGTTCTGGCCGTTGGTGGGCCACGAACGGAAGATCGTCACGGCGCACACCAACAGTTGGGGCGAGGTCGAGACCATCCCGGGCCACACGAAATCCTTCCTGTTCTGGCCGGTGGCTTTCAAGCAGGAGACCGGCATAGGCTCTGACAACGAGAGCCGATTCCGGGCCGTGCTTCCGTTCTACAGTTCACTTCGTTCGCCGCAGCGCGATTCAACGGCCTACCTGTATCCGCTGGGCGTCACCGTCACGGACGATCGTGTCCGGGGCTACCACGAGGTCGGGGCTCCATGGCCGCTCGTCGTGTTCGCCAATGGCGAGGGAAAGACGACGCGGCGCATCTGGCCCTTCTACAGTCGGGCGTCGAATACCAACCTCGAAACGGGTTGGTTTCTCTGGCCGCTCTACACGTACAACCGCCTTCACGCCGATCCCCTGGAGCGAGAGCGCACCCGGGTGTTGTTCTTCCTTTATTCCGATACCCGCGAGAAGAATACAGCCACCGGTGGCGAGCGGCGCCGGCGCGAGATGTGGCCGCTGTTTCAGCACCGTCGCGACCCGGAGGGACGCGAGCGGCTCCAGATCCTCTCCCCCTTGGAGCCCTTCGCCCCGACCAGCCGGAGCATCGAGCGCAACTATTCCCAAGTCTGGTCTCTCTGGCGTTCCGAGGCTGATCCTCGTATCGGCGCCCGCTCCGCGTCCTTGCTTTGGAACCTCTATCGCCGCGACGAGACGCCGGAGACCAAAAAACTCTCGCTCCTGTTCGGACTTTTTCAGTATGAATCCGGCCCGGACAGCCGTCGCTGGCGCCTGTTTTACCTGCCCGCCGGATCGAGCAGACACAACCCACCGGCCGCTTCCGGTCCCTGACGCAACTCGCCATGTTTCAGAACATCGGAGAAATGTTGATCTTATTGGGCCGGACCCTCCGGGCGCTACCCGCGGCCCCGCGGCAACGGCAGAAGATCCTCGATCAGCTCTTCGAGATTGGCAACGCGAGCCTTCTGATGGCCTGCGTGCTGTCTCTCTTCATCGGTGGTGTGATCGCCCTTCAGACCGGCCCGGTTCTGGCCGAGAGCGGACTGGCCACTGCGATTGGTGGCCTGGTCGGCCTGTCCATTTGCAAAGAGCTGGCACCCGTGATGATGTCGGTCCTGATTGCGGGCCGCATCGGATCGGCCATGGCCGCTGAAATCGGCTCCATGCAGGTGTATCAGGAAATTGACGCCCTGCGGACGATGAACATCAATCCCATTCACTACCTGGTGCTGCCGCGGCTTGTCGCCATCACCGTCGCCCTGCCGGTGCTGGTCATCTTCTCCATTCTTGTTGGCTGGGTGGGTGGCGGGCTCGTTTCCGTGTTCAACGAACGCATCGGCGTTTCCTTCCAGTCTTTCTTTGTCAACCTCCGCATGGTCGTGGAACTGGGTGATGTGCTGAATGGCCTGTTCAAAAGCGCAGTGTTTGCCGTCGTCATTGGCATTGTGTCCTGCCACCAGGGGCTCGTCACCATCGGCGGCCCGCGCGGCATCGGCCGGTCCGTGACCAAGGCCGTGGTGAATTCGATCGTCCTGATCCTCACGCTCGACTACTTCCTGACCCGGTTTCTGATCTACTTCGAAGAATGACCGAGCCCCCCCCAAACCCACACGGCGTGCACGTGGAAGTGTGCGGTCTGCGCAAGAGTTACTCCGGTCAGCCGGTGCTCAAGTCCATCACTTTTGCGGTCGAGCGGGGCGAAACCTTCGTCATTATGGGCCCAAGCGGTAGTGGCAAGAGCGTCCTGCTCAAGCACATCATCGGCTTGGAACAGCCCGACGACGGGGACATCCTCATCGAAGGACGGTCGATTCATGAGGACGGAGTGCGAGATCGCTACCGGATGGCGATGGTGTTTCAATCCGGCGCCCTGCTCAACTCGTTGACGGTGCTGGAAAACGTTGGCCTTTACCTCACCGAACATCGATTGAAGAAGCCCGAGGAAATCCACCGCATCGCCACCGAGAAGCTGGAATTCCTTGGCCTCAAGGGAGTACGGGATCGTCTGCCGGCCGAATTGTCCGGCGGCATGAGAAAACGGGTGGCCATCGCCCGCGCACTCGTCATTGAACCGCAACTGATCCTCTATGACGAGCCTACCAGTGAACTGGATCCCCTGACGACCGTCACGATCGGTGAGGAAATCTTGAATCTCCAGCGACGCATCCATGTCACTTCGATCGTCGTGACGCACGATCGCGACCTCGCCTTGGGCGTTGCCGACCGCATCGGCATGATCTTCGAGGGGCGGCTGGTGGCTGTGGGCACGCCAACTGAAATCCAAGCCAACCCTGATCCGCTGATTCAACGCTTCTTGCACGCTGACCTGCAACTTCATCAACGTCACCAACGTCACGACATCCCATGAAAAACACGCTCGAAACCCGCCTCGGTCTCTTCTTCATGTTCGCGCTGATCGTGTCCGTGTTCATCCTCGAAATGATCGGCGCCATGGATTTCCTGAAGAGTTCCTACAAAATCGGCGCCAGCTTTCGCAACGTTCAGGAGCTCAAAAAAGGCGATATGGTCAAAATGGCTGGCGTCGAGATCGGCTGGGTGGACGACATCTTCTTGGAAGGCGGCCGTGCTCGTGTCGTGATGAAGATTCAGTCGAAGTTTGAGATCAAGACCGACGCCCGCGCGGTGATCAAGTTCACCGGCCTGATGGGGCAAAATTTTGTCTCCATTGACGGCGGCTCCGACGCCGCCCCCAAAGTCCTCGCGGGCGGCGTGCTCGAAACTTACGAGCAGCCCGACCTGAGCCTCCTCATGGCCAAGCTCGAAAACGTGGCCACCGGGGTCGAGGGCCTCACCAAGAGCTTCAGTCCCGACAACTTTAGCACGCTCCTCGGTCCCCTGACCGATTTCATGCGCCAAAACCGCGACAACCTGACGCTCATGATCGGCAACATGAAGACGGTCTCCGACCAAGTGGCACAGGGCCGGGGCAGCGTGGGGCGACTGATCATGGACGAAGCCTTCTATGACGCCGCCTACGGTACCGCCACGAACCTTCAAGTGGCCGCCTCGGACCTGCGCAACCTGATTCGTCAAGCCGACACCATGATCGGCCAAGCCCGGCTTGCCATCGAAGGCATCAACAAAGGCCAGGGCACGTTGGGTAAACTGACCACCGATGATCGCCTCTACCGCGAAGGCGCCGACGCGATGACCAACTTGAAAGAAATTCTTCAGAAAATGAACCAAGGCCAAGGCTCCATCGGGCAGCTCATCAACGACGAATCATTCCTGAAGAATGCGAAATTGACGTTGCAGAAGGTCGAGAAGGCGACCGAAGGTCTCGAAGATCAAGGGCCCCTCAGCGTTCTCGGCATCGCCGTCGGGACGTTGTTCTGACCTGAGGGTCGATGATCCGAGGGTGCATTTGACCAATCACAAGTGGCTGTTCTCCAATTTATTAGTTATTCGTTGCGGACGTCGTCGGGTGGCCGACGCACCGATTGCGACAGATCTTCCAAAAAGCTCAAAGAGTCTGGTTTGCAATAGCTTCGGCACTGTGCCGACAAACCCCGAAGAGCAGGACCGAAGAAGTCGTCCAACAACCGTGTTTCGGTTGACCAGAAACTCCTACGGCCGTGCGGTTTCGACACAAAGTCCTGCCGCCAAAGGACATTCGGATTGACTATTGTTGGTAGAGTGCTTAACAATCGCCGTGTCGTGGCTGGGGCGCGATCTTCAAATCTCCCTCCGTCCGCGCACCTGGTCTGCCAAACCAAATTGATATGCCTGCTTCGTCCAAGAAGAGTTCGCGCAATTCCAAGGCTTCGCATTCTTCCAAGCATGCTGTGGGTAAGAACAAAATCAGGCTACCCAAATCCCGCCGCCTGACGCTGGTGCGTCCTGCTGTTGCGCGTCCGGAGGTGCGCGCCACCCCCCGCGTGATGCCAGCGCCGGCCTCAAGCCGCCTCTCCGAGGACGTCGCTGCTTACCACGGACGCACGGGCGCTGAGCATCAGGCGGAGTTCGATCGCCTCAGTCGGCACGGATTTCGCATTGTCGCCTTGTGTGTTTACGGCGATGCAGCCAACCCTCGTTACGCGGCCGTGTGGCACAAACGCTCCGGTCCTGCTTGGACGGCCGTTCACGGAGTGAACGCGCATCAGTTTCAGGCGTTTGCCGAGCAGAAGGCCGCGCAAGGCTTTGTTCCAACGGCGATTTCTGCGACTGGTCCCTCCGCGAGCGCTGTTTTCGCCGGGGTTTTCGAGAAAGCGCCACACGCCAACGGGTGGCTTGCCAAGACGGGGCTCACGGCGGGCCCGGCGACGGACCCGACGACGTTCAATTTCTTCAACAAGTGGGCGCAAGAAAACGGATTTATCCTGCGTTCGGCCTGCATTTACGGCGGCATTAGTGACCGGCGGTATGCGGCCGTTTGGGCACCCAATACGAGCCAGGCCCGTTGGGTGTGCCGAACTGCCGACACTTCAGGGGACTACCAAAAGTGGCTCGATGCCTACACGCAAATGGCGTTCCGTCCCTCCTGTGTGGCCCTGACGAACGACCAGCTCTACCTGTCGTGCTTCCGGGACGACTCGATTGGCGAGTGGGTGGCACGGCACGGGCTCACAGCCGACGGCTATCAGGCCGAGTTCAACACTCGCATTGCGCAAGGTCTTTATCCCATCGCGGTTCAGGCGGGCGGCACTGGAAACAACAGCCGCTACGCCGTGATCTTCGCCCGCCAAGAACAGCCGCTGGCCCGGCAGTGGACCGTCACCGGCTCCCGCGTAACGCCGACACTGGCGCGGTTCGATGAGATCATGCGCGAGTTTATGACCTCAAATGCCGTCCGGGCTGGCTCCTTGGCCATCGCCCGCAACGGCGTCATCAAGCTGGCCCACGGCTATACGTGGGCCGAGCCCGGGTATCCGGTCACTCAACCGAACAGTCCCTTCCGTCTCGCCAGCCTGAGCAAGGCCTTCACTTGCGCGGCCATCAAATCGCTCTACGACGCGAAGAAGATCTCTCCCCATACTGCCATCTTCCCCTTTCTCGGGATCATTACCAAAGCGCTGCCGTCTCAAGGTCTTGATCCCCGCATCAATACCATCACCGTTCAGCAGTTGGTGGATCACATGGGCGGCTGGGATCGCGAGGTCTATCCCGATCCGGTGTTTCACATGCGTAATGTCGCCCGGGCATTGGGTTTGAACACTCCGCCGGCCAAGCGGGATCTTGCCCGGTTCATGTTTGGCGAGCCACTCCAGTTCGCCCCCGGCACCAATTCCAAGTACTGCAATTTCGGATACGTGCTCCTGAGTCTTGCCATCGAGCAGGCCAGTGGCCAGCGCTACATTGATTACCTCCGCCAAGCCGTGCTGGCCCCACTCGGGATCACCGACGTGTTTTTGGCGCGATCGCTCAAGATCCAAAGGCTTGCCAACGAGGGTTTTTACGAACACAACGCCGTCGGAGTGACCCCACTGAATCCGACCCAGGAAGTGCTCGCACCTTACGCCTATGGCGGCGAGGGCTGGTTAACCGAGAGCATGGATGCCAGTGGTGGGCTGGCGGCGACCCCGTCGGCTGTGGTTAAGTTCATTCATGCGCATGCCGTGTGGGGCCTCGGAGAACGGGCGCCGGGAACCGCACGGTCCGGCGGCATGGCCGGCACGTCCAGTCTCGCGGTATCTCGGCCGGATGGAGTCGATTACTGCTACGTCTTTAATACCCGCGAAATCTCCAGTGCCGCTCAGCTCCAACTGGCCGAATCTCTCCGCCGGCAACTGGATACCATCTCATGGTGACACGCTGACCCGTTACAGCCGTGCCGACTTCGATTTGGGGACAGCCGTGGCTCGGTTCGACCCGGAAACGCGGCCAAAAAGGGATCCGGTATGCCGTCGTCAGATGGGTCTGTTGCGGTTCTCGGTGAGAAGGGGGCAGGGGTGGAACGGCTCGCCCTGCGGCCGTTGTGCCGCGCCGCGGCGGCAGCGGGAGATCGCCGTTCTCGTTGTCTCAGCCCTTTGCAGTCGGCGTGATCATCGTTGCGCGCAAGCGCCACCTCCACCGCGCCGAAAGGGTTCCCCGGGCCCGCGCGGTTCGCACTTTAAGCGTGCTTTCCCGGTGCCGCGGTCTATTTTCGCCCCGCTCTGTTCTCGTTCATTATGGCGACGATCAAACCTTTTGCTGCCGTGCGACCCAAACCCGATCTGGCCGCGCGTATCTGCGAGTTGCCCTACGACGTGATGTCCTCCGACGAGGCTCGCGAGATCGCGCTGGGCAACCCGATGAGTTTCCTGCGCGTCAGCAAGCCCGAGATCGAACTGCCCGCCACCCTCGATCCCTACGACCCACAGGTGTACGACAAGGGCAAACGCAACTTCGCCAAGTGGATCGCGGAAGGCTGGCTGGCCCAGGACGCCCGGCCGGCCTTCTATCTCTACCGCCAGATCATGGGCGCCCACACGCAGGTGGGGCTGGTGGCTGTGGCCAGTTGCGAGGAATACCTCCGCGGCGTGATCAAAAAGCACGAACTCACCCGCCCGGACAAAGAGGACGACCGCGTGCGTCACATCGAGTCCCTCAACGCCCAAACCGGTCCGGTCTTCCTCACCTACCGCGCCGTGCCCGCCTTGGATGAAATCTTTGCCCGCGTGACGGCGAGCACGCCCGAGATCGATTTCACCGCCAAGGACGGCGTAAGGCACACGACTTGGACGGTTGCGGGCGAAGAGGACATCGCCGCCATCCAGAAGGAGTTCGCCGGCATTCGCAACCTCTACATCGCCGACGGCCATCATCGCAGCGCCGCCGCCGCCCGCGTCTATCAAAGCCGCAAGGGCAAGGGTAACAGCGGATACTTCCTCGCCGTGATCTTTCCGCACAGCCAGATGCAGATCCTGCCCTACAACCGGGTGCTGAAGGATCTGAACGGTCTGACACCCGCTGCGTTGCTGGAGAAGCTGGATGGCATCTTCATCGTCCAGGACCCCGGCGTGGCCAAGCCGGCGCGGAAGCACGAGTTGGCCCTCTACCTCGAAGGTCGCTGGCGGACGCTGACCTTCCGGCCCCGGTTCGCCGCGGCTTCCGACCCCCTCGAGAGGCTCGACGTGACCCTGCTGCAGAAGCACGTCCTCGCGCCCCTGTTCGGTATTGACGATCCGAGGACGAGTCGGCGGATCAACTTCGTGGGTGGCATTCGTGGCACCGGCGAACTGGAGCGGCTGGTGAACAGTGGCGAGTATGCCTGCGCGTTCTCGATGTTCCCCACCAGCATCGAGGACTTGATGACCATTGCCGACGCGGGCGGCATCATGCCGCCCAAGAGCACCTGGTTCGAGCCGAAGCTGCGGGACGCCCTGTTCAGTCACTTGCTCTGAGCAGAGCGGGTCGTGTGGCCGGGTCTGGCGTGGGCCCGGAGCCATGCTGGTCCGGCCCAAGTGTCGAATCCGGGAGCGGCACGCGCCGGGGAGGCCTCGGCGGAGTCAGGCCTTCGGGTCGAATCCGCAGCGCGCGAGCAGATGGCGCACGCAGGACTCATCCACGCCGAGCTTCGAAGCGCCCAGCACGAGGTCCTCGGCCCTGGCAGGAAACCAGTTGCGCCGGGTGCTGTTCGTGAGCCCGGCCACATCGAGCGGCTCGAGGAAACGCAGTACGTCATCCATCAGCGCGGCGCGAGTGTCGTGGGTCAACGGCTCGAGCGCCCGGTCCAGCAGTTCATGGAGCCGGCCGGCCAGGTCCGCTCGCCGCGTCAGCAGGAAGGAGTCGCCGGTCAGTTCCGGCCGGCCCAGCCGCCGTGCAGCCTCGGAAAAGCTCGCGGCCCCGAAATAGAGCAGGGCCAGGCGCGCAAAGAGCGGGAAATCGCCGAGATGCCGGTACAGCGCCGTCACCAGGCGGGCCGCCGCGTCCAACTCCGCCAGGGTAATGGTCTCGTAGTCTGCCAGCCCCCGGGCCCGAGCGGACAGGTCGCCGGGCCGGGCGAGGATCTCCGCCAACCGGGCGATGCCGAACAACGTGAGCGGAAAACCGGTCGAGAGCAGAGGATCGACGAATCCGGCGGCCGAGGGCAACAGGGCCCAGCGTGATCCTGAGACGCGGCTGGAGCGGAACGACAGGTGCGGCGTGTGCCGCCACGGCTGCGCGGGCCGGGCTGTTGTGAACAGCTTCCCTATGTCCGGGAACCGCGCCAGCAAGCGGGCCCACGCCGGGCCGCCCTCCCGCAGGTTCAATTCCTCCGCCAGCGTGTCGGTGGCCGCGAGGCCGGCGCTGGTCAGGCCGTTGTTGAATCGCAGCACCCAGACCCACCCGCCCTCGAAGACGTGATGCACCGCCGCGTCGTCCACGGGATAGGGCGGCACGGCGGCCGACGGATGCAACTGCTCCCATCGTACCACGTCGCGAAAATGCGTGTAGAGCGCCTGCGTGTGGGGCAGCCCGGGGAACGAGCCCTCCGGAAGCCTGAGCGCCCGGTGCAAAAAGCCCCGCGGTCCCGTCGCATCCACCACGAACTCGGCGTCGAAGTGGACCGGCCTGCCGAGCCGCCGGCCTTCGAGGCGGCACGAGTCGGTTCCGACGACAGCCGCGGATAATTCCGTCTCATCGAAGTACTCCACGCCCAGCGTGAGTGCTTGGTGGACGAGGAAGTGATCGAAGTCCGGCCGGTACCAGTGCGTGTCGGCGATGCCGTCGTGAGGGCTGGCCGCAACGAGCAGTTCGTTGTCCCGCTCCTCCGACGGTATCCATGCCTGGCCCGTGCGGTGGTGGTAAAAGGTGAAGCCGCGTTTGAGGCCGCAGCCGATCTCCGGGTGGTCCCGCTGCCAGGAACCCCACTTGGCGAGCGGTCGCAGGCAGGGCAGATCGTAGCGGTGGGCCAGCTCTTCCAGGAGCAAATTGGCCAGCGGGGTGGAAGACTCGCCGATGGCGAAGCGGGGATGGCGGCCCCGTTCGATCAAGGCCACGCGCAGCCCAAGCCGGCGCGCGATCATGGCCAGCAGACTGCCACCGAAGCCCGAGCCGATCACGGCCAGATCAAGCACGACTTTCATGGATGCCAGAAGGGGAGCGGAGGTTCGGCGGCCGGCCCGGGTTACTTGAAAGCCCGGGCGCGGATCTTGTGCCAGCGGCGATCCCAATCCATCCAGGCCAGTTCCCAGTCCGGCCCCGAGAAGCGTTCCCGGCCTGCCTGCAGGACTGCCGCCACGGTGGGTAGGAGGGATACGACCTTGTCGCGCTCGTCGGTATCCAGCATGGCCTCGCACAGGGCGAGCCGGTTCTCGGGATAATCCGGGCTCAACGCGACCGCCGTCTCGAAGTGATGACGAGCTTTGACGCGATCCCCCAAGCTCGTGGGCCAGCCCGGCGCCTGGTGGTAGAGCGACCCGAGTACGCGATGGGCGCCGGCGTAATCGAACTTGGGGTCGAGGCGGATGACGGTAAGCCAGGCCTGCTCCATGCCGTCGAGCAACGCCAGCGCGCCGATGAATTTCGTGCGGGCCAGTTGGCCCAGGTTCAGACCGAGATAGTAATGAGCGGCGGCCAGTTCGCGGTCGAGCGCGAGGGCTCGGCGGGCGGCGGCAATGCCTTCCTCGGCGATGGCTGCCCGCTGGCGGTTCGAGGTGGCCAGTTCGGCCCAGTCGAAGCAAGCCCGCGCGAACCGTGTGGCGACGGCGGCGTCGTTGGTATCGGCCAGGAAATGCTGTCGTGCCACGTCAAAGGCCTTGGCGACGCGGTTGGTCGGGTTGGGATCGATCTGAGCGGCAGCCGGCCCGGCGGCCAGCAGCAGCCCCAGAGAGCAGACGAGGGTGCCTCGGTGGGCCCGCCCGATGGGTGTCGAGGGCTTCTGGCCCAGCGGGGTCCGGGCCGCGGGGCGTTGGGGTGGTGGCGGTGTGACGCGCGGGAAAGGAGGCGACGGTTCAGCCGCGAGGGGGGCATGAACCGGCGCGCCCGCCAGGGTGGAATAAAACATTGCCATGAGGGGGACCGGACCTATAGTCCCGAAGTGCGTTTGAATT
>DATLZF010000063.1:0-2976 GCA_035574135.1 Candidatus Methylomirabilota bacterium | reverse complement strand
CGGTAACGCGACCATCGGTGGGGATACCACGACCATCCCGCTTGCGGCCGGCTCCGGCTCCACCCTCATCGGCATAGACGCCGAAAAGAAGGACGGTCTCGTCAAGATTCTCGCCGAACCCACTGTCATGGCCATCAGCGGTCAGGAGGGCAGTTTCCTCGCCGGCGGCAAGATCTTCATCCCGGTCGCACAAGGCGATGCGGGGGCCCGGACCATCACGCTTGAAGAGAAGGAATTCGGCGTTTCAATCAAGTTCACGCCCACGGTGCTGGAAGGCGGGCGAATCAACCTCGTGGTTCGACCGGAGGTGTCGGAACTCAACCGGGAGGGTGTAGGCATTACGGCCCCCGGCATCAGCGGATTGGCCATTCTGCCTGCGTTCACGACGCGCAAGGCGGCAACCACCGTCCAGCTCCATGACGGCCAGAGCTTCGCCATCGGAGGCCTGATCAAGAACAACGTCACGACCAACATCAAGGCATTCCCCTTCTTGGGCGAGATCCCGGTTCTGGGCGCGCTGTTTCGCAGCAGCGATTTTCAGACGGACAGGTCGGAGTTGGTCTTCGTGGTGACTCCGCGTCTCGTCAAGCCGCTGCCACCGGATTATCAATTGCCGACCGACGCCTACGTCCAACCCACCCGCTCGGAGTTCTTCCTCGGCGGCAAGATGGAGGGGGCGCCGGAAACCGCCAAGCCCGAGCCCCGCTCCGACGCCGGCGAAGAGATCGAGCCGGCGGCAGCCCCTGCGACCGCCGCTGCAGCAGCCGACGCGAAGGTCCCCTCCGGCTTCGAAGTGAAATAAGGAGACGATCATGAGAAACGCCAGCTTCAAACTCGCCCCCATCGCCACCGCGACGCTGCTCGCGCTGGGCGGCTGCGTGCCCCTGACGCCCAACCTGGACGCCCGCTTCGGCGAAGCGGTGGAACTCGCCAGGGCGCAACAGACCCTCAACCCGGACGCCTCGAACAACACCGACCCGGTGAAAGGCATGGACGGCAAGGCGGCGAAGAGCACCATGGACCGCTACCACGAGTCGTTCAAGGAACCGCCGCCGCCCGTGAACGTGTTCACGATCGGGGTGGGCGGCGGGTCTGGCAGATAGCCAGGTAGCGGTATCGGGAGCCTCGCATGCAATCGTCTCTCTCAGTCAAGCACAAGCAACGGGGTGCCGTGGCGGTCATCGCCGCAGTATCGCTCGTGGCCTTGGTCGGATTTGTCGGATTGGCTCTGGATTCGGGGCAGCTTTTCGTCACCAAGACCGAGTTGCAGAACGCAGCCGACTCCTGCGCCCTGTCGGCATCGGCTGCTTTGACCGGCGTCAATGCCAACCAGCTCACCATCGCCGAGAACTGGGGCAGGACCGCGGGCCAGGCAAACAAGGTCGGGTTCCAGAGCGCTGATGTCGCGGTGGTGCCAGATCAGGACGTAACGTTCAGCGAGACACTGAACGGCGCCTACCTGACCAAGACTGCAATCTCGCCCGCCGACGCACTCAAGATGAAGTTCGCCAAGTGCACGCTGCCGCGAAGCGGCATCCAGACCTGGTTCATCCAGGTCTTGAACCTGTTGCCAGGCGTTGTGATCGGCGATCAGACCGTCAACGCGATGGCGGTAGCCACGCTAAAGCCTTCTCAGACCACCTGTGCGCTGCCGGTGGCGATCTGCCAGAAATCCCCCTCTGCGCCCTACGGCTTCACGAAGGGGCAATGGCTCCAGGGTGTGTTGGACCCGGGCGAAGGGATCACCGGCGACTTCAAGTGGGTGGATTACACCCCCACCGCGGGCGGCACCAACGAGCTGAAGGAGATCCTGCGCGGTCCGGGCGTCTGCAACCTCCCTGCCACCGGCACCAAAGTGGGCGAGCCGGGTTTCAAGGCCGGAGCGACTGCCGCATGGAATACCCGGTTCGGCCTGTATCAGACTGGGCAGGACAGTCCGGCGACGGCGCCTCCCGACTTCACCGGTTTTGCCTATACGGAGGTCAAATCCTGGCCGGAGAAGTTCAACGCGTACGAGGGATCGTCGGCGACCGGTAACGCCAATTTCAAGTCTGCACGCGGTGCGCATTCGCCATACCAGGGCGATTCCGCAAGTGGACTGAAGACCAAAGGAACGCCGAGCAGCGCAGCCACCCACGCCGCAGGAGCCGACCGGCGGCTTGGCATCATCCCAGTGGTCGACTGCGACGAATTCTCCGGCGGATCTCATGAGGCAGCCGTCAAGGCCTGGGCCTGCATCCTGATGCTGCATCCGCTCAACAACGGGGCCGGCGGGGGGGGCAAGGACATGTGGATCGAGTACCTGGGTCAGTCCAACGACCCTGCGAGCCCCTGCGCCACCTTGGGGCTGCCCGGCAGCAACACCAGCGCCGGGCCCATGGTGCCGGCATTGGTCCAGTGAAAATAGGGAGAGTGACTTACCGTGAGAACAGCAGCGAAGCAGCGGGGTGCAGCGGCCGTCGAATTCGGCATCCTGCTCGTCCCCCTGGTCCTGATGGCGTTCGGCACCACCGAGTTCGGCCGCGCGATCTATCAATACAACACGCTGGCCAAGGCCACCCGCGACGCGGCCCGAGTCCTGTCGGAACACAGTCCGACCGACGCGAACTACCCCGTCGCCGCCGCGAAATGCCTCGCGGTCTTCGGCAACCGTTCGTGCTCCGGCTCGCCGTTGGTTCCTGGCCTCACCACCGAGAGGGTCTTCGTGTGCGACAGAGTGGATTCCTCGGACTGTCCGGGACAGGCCTTCTCCAACGTCGAAACCGGGAGCGGTGTCATCAACCTCGTGCAGGTGAAAATCGGCGGCTACCAGTTCACCTCCCTGGTGCCTTTCGTTACCGGCTTCACGACGATCACGTTCGATGACATCGGCACGACCATGAGGCAAGTCCTATGAAGCGCTTATCCATCGCTATCGGGTCTCATCGGCAACGCGGGGCCACGGCCGTCGAGTTCGCCCTGGTCGCGGCGGCTTTT
>DATLZF010000062.1:0-6301 GCA_035574135.1 Candidatus Methylomirabilota bacterium | reverse complement strand
TCACGATCACCGCCACCGGCATTGCCTCGGGTGAAGCCTTCGGCACTCCGACCCTCACCACCACGGTCACGGTATCGCCCGCCGGTATCGCCAGCTCTGAAGCGTTCGGCGCCCCCGCGATCCTCACGGGCACCGTCCTGGTTCCGGCCGGCATTGCCTCGGGTGAAGCCTTCGGCGCGCCCACCGTCACGCGCGGTGCCGTCACGCTGCTGCCCGCCGGCATCGCCACGGCCGCCGCCTGCGGCACGCCCGTGGTGTGGCGCAACCTCCAGACCTTCCCCTGCAACTTCGCCGGCCCGCGCGTGCAAACCGCATCCAACCTCACGGTCGTATGAGCACCGCGAAGATCAAACAACACGACACCGCGCGTAGCCTGGAGGACACGCTGCAGTTCGGGGGCACCGCCATTGACCTGACCGGATGCGCCGTCTCCTGCATCATCAAGCACACCGAGTCGGCAATCACGATTTATCGCGAGGCCACCATCGTGGACGCCCCCGCCGGCCGCGTTCGCTTCGACATCCAACCGGGCGACACCGACGTGGCCGGCACGTATCGCGTCGAGTGGGAGATCGTCTTTCCGAGCGGCAAAGTGCTCACCGTGCCGGATGATTCGTACCACACCCTGCACATCCTGCGGGACCTGGGATGAAGACGCTCACCGTCCTTGTCCTCGTTTTACTGGCGGCCGTGGTCACGGCGGAGTGGCGCGGCTCCATTGTCCGATCCGGCGCCCGCGTCAGTCTGTCCTGGACGAACATCGAACTGCCCTGCGTGCTTGAAGTGACGACCAACCACGTCGAGTGGCACGCCGTCATGACCTTTCACCGCGCGCTGGTGCTCACCAACCGCACCGACCTGGCCATCGACTTGGCCGATGCCAGGGAAGCTGTTTTTTGGCGCGTGAGACCTACCCCCGATCCCTGACTCCTAAACCCATGAACAATTCACTCCTCAATCCAACTCGCACCATCGCCGTCAACGGCCAGGAAGTCGAGATCCGCGAACTGCGCGCCATCGATGCCCTGGCCTTCGCCAAACTCCTGGCCGAGCAACTGAGCCGCATCGCGGGCGCGGGCCAGCAACTGGTCATTGACCTCGGCAAACTCGTCGAGCTGGTTGCCGCCTCCGAGCAACTGTCCAATTTTTTGGTGCTCAAATCCACGGGCCGGCCCGCGGCCTGGTTGGCCGAGATTACGCTGGCCGATTACCTCGACGTGCTCGAGGCGGCCATCGAGCTGAACCTGCGGGAGGACCTGCAAAAAAAGTTCGTCGCCCTGGGCGGGCGGGTCGCCCGGATTTTGAATCTGCAGAAGACGACCTTGCCTGGGCCATCGAGCGGCTCATCGCTTGGGGCCACGGCCCCGCCGCCTGGCACTACACCGCCCGACAGCTCAACCGGTTCCTCGAGCTCGGCGCCGAGCGCGTGAAGCAGGAAGGGCCGCGACTGTAAGGAGCCACCCCAGTGCCCGCCCCGGTCCAGATCGTGTTGGGCGCCCAGACGCAGCAGGCGTCCGCCGCGCTGCAGGGATTTTTGGGCACGATCCAAGCCCGGCTGGCGGGTCTGGCCGCCTCCGTCACGGCCGCGTTCAGCGTGGGGGCGCTGGCGCGATTCACCCAGCAGGCCATCACGACGGCCGACGAAATGGGCAAGCTCGCCCAGAAGACCGGCGTCGCTGTGGAAGCCATGTCCGGCCTGGCTTATGCGGCCGAGCTCAACGAGGTCTCGCAAAGCGAACTGCAACTCGCGCTCAAAAACCTCTCCGAGGAGATGGTCAAGGCGGGGCGCGGCAACGTGGCCCTGGAGGAGGAGCTGCTCGCCCTGGCCGATCAGTTCGCGGCCATGCCCGACGGCGCAGAGAAGGCCGCGCTGGCGGTGGAGAAGTTCGGCCGATCCGGGCTGGAGATGATCCCGTTGGTCAACCAGGGCAGCGAGGCCATCCGCGCACAATTGGAGGAAGCGCGGAAACTGGGCGCGGTCATTGGGCCGCAGTTCGCCGCCAACGCGGACCGGTTCAACGACAACCTCACGCGCATCGGCACGCTCTTCAAGGGGCTGTTCCTCGGCGTGGCCGAGCAGCTCCTGCCGACACTGATCGAGCTCCAGGAGCGCTTCATCGCCTTCGTCTCGGAGGCCGCCAACCGCGAGGCGATCATTGCGGGGCTCGTGGAGTTGTTTAAGCGCGCGGCCATGTTCGCCGCGGGCCTGACCTACGCCGCCGAGCGCGCGGCCATCGCGCTTCGTTTCCTCGCTGGCGTCTTCACCGAAAATGATCCCAACCGCGTCCTGCAGGAGGCGAGGACTCAGGCGGCGGAGGCGACAGATGCCTTTGAGCAGCTCGTCCAACTGTTGGACGCCATCGGCCAGGAGACCAACCAGGCCACTGATGCCCAGACGCGATACAACGCGGCCATACGGGACGGCCCAGGTAAATTGAGCACTTCCGCGGAAACCATCCGGGCGCTCATTGAAGCTGACCGCGTATTCCTGGAGCGCTTTGCCTCAAACCCGCGACTTTCCTTTCGTGAACGCGATTCCGTTGTGTTGGCCGACTTACAGAGGCGTGTCGAGTGGCTCCTCCGACTGCAGGCACAGCTTCCCCAAGCCACACTGGTCTCGAATGAAGGTGACCTCAGATTCACGCAGCAAGGGCTGGAAGGACAACGGCAGCGCACCGAGCTCGTGGCCGAGCTCGGTCTCGTCCAGCAACAAATTGCCGAAATCCAGGCCAAAAGCAATGTCTTCGCCCAAATCGAAATTGCCGCCTCGGCCATCGAGGAGCGCATCGGCACCCTGGCCCAACAGATCGGCCGCACATTCACCAGTGTCATTGGCTCGGCCATCGATGGCATCGCCACCAGCATTGAGGGCTTGATCACTGGGACCATGACCTGGGGCGAGGCCCTGCGCAATATTGGCGTGAGTATTGTTCAGGGCATCATCCAGGCGTTCGCGCGCATGGTCGCCGAATGGGTGGTGGCGCACGTTTTGATGAAGGGGGTGCTGCTCGCCTTCCACGCCTTTGGCCTCGGGCTCAAGGCCAAGGAGACGGCCGCCACGATTGGTGCCGAGTCGGAAAAAACGCCGGTGCTGGCGGTCAACGCCGGCCTGGCCAACACCAGCAGCTTTGGCGCGGCCTCCGTCATCGGCTTGGCCTTGCTCTTGGCGATGATCGCCGCCTTGGCGGCATCCTTCGCCGAGGGCGGTTACACGGGGCCGGGCGGCAAATACCAGGTGGCCGGCGTCGTCCATGCTGGCGAGTATGTCCTGCCCGCCGACGTCGTCTCGCGAGTGGGCTTGGGGCCACTCGAAGCACTGCGCACCAGCCGCGGCGACAGCGCCTTCACGTCCACCGCCAGTCCAGTCGCGTCCGCCGCGCGGCCGGAGGTCCACGTGGGCGTGCTCAACAGCCGCGAGGAGGCCAAACGCTTCCTGGAGTCCACCGAGGGCGAGCGCATGATCCTGGATGTGGTCCAGCGGCGCCGCATTGACCTGGGCTTGCCCACCTGACCATGCTGCACTTCGCCCTGATCTCCCACTGGAAGCTCAACGAGGCCAGCGGCACGCGCGCCGACTCGCATGGGGCCAACCCGCTCTCGGCGGGTGCCGGCGGCGTCAGCAGCGGGCCGGGCAAGATCGGCAACGCCGCGCGCATGGCCGGCACCGAGCTGTTCTCCAACTCGGATTTCCACGCCACCAGCAGTTTTGCCATCGCCGGCTGGGTGAAGTTCGATGACGCGACCGTTGGCACGGTGGCCGGCTACGGCGTGGCCGCGGGCGGCTTCCGCGAGTGGGCGGTCGAGTTCAACGGCGTCAATCTCACCTTCTCGCTCTCCGCCAACGGTTCCACTTGGGCCGCCACGTTGACCAGTGGCATCGCCATCAAGCCCGGCCGTTGGCACTTCTTTGCCGCCTGGTGGGATCACGCCGCCAAGGTCATGTATTTGAGCGTGGATGCCGAGGCGCCGGTTTATCTTTCTTACACCGGCAGCATCGCCAACGCCGCCGCCTCCTTCCGGCTCGGCAAGGGGGATGCCGCGCCCCTCGGCTACATCGACAGCGTGTCCTTTTTCCGGCGCACCCTCACCACGGCCGACGTGGACGCGCTCTGGAACTCCGGCGCCGGCCGCGATTACCCGCTGCAGGCGGATGCCTCGGGCACGGTGAACAACGGACACGTCATCCTGCCGCACCTGCCGGACTGGTCTTTCCCGGTCGAGTGGTCGCGCGAGTGGCAGACGGTGGTCAATGGGACGGTGGCTGGCGGGGAAGCCCGCGCATCGATGCGCCAGCGACCCCTGTTGAGGCTGAAGTACACCGTCAGTGCGTTCAGCCACCGCGAGTCGGCGATTCTTGAGGATCACCTGCGCGCCGCCCTCCTCGCCCAAAAAGCTGCGGTCCCCTATTGGGGTCGCGGCCAGAAACTGGCGGCCGACGTGACTTCAACCACCGTGACATTGGAACCGACGCCCTACGCGCCCGCCCCCGGTGACTGGCTGTTTTTTGGCGACGCATTGGCCGGCGAAACCGACGAATGGGATGTCCGACAGATCGTGGCGGTGGTGGGCGGCGCCATCACGCTGGATTCGCCCGTCAGCCGAACCTATCTGGCCGGCCAGCTCTGCTGGCCGATGCTCTTCGGCAGCGTCACGGCCGAACAGGTGCCGTTGGTCAGCAGCCACCACGGCCGCTACACCATCCGGTTCGAGGAAAACGTGGCCACGTCGTTGACCGGGGTGGGCGGGGCCACGGGCGCGGGCGGCGGGGCCATCACCGCCTGGCAGGGCACGCCCGTGTTCCTGTTTCCGGCCAACTGGGTCACTGATCCGACCCATGCGCTGGACTTCGACTCCCGCCCGCATCAAATCGGTTTTGGCGAGCGCCGGTTTACGCCCACCGTCACCCAACTGGATCGCGCCTGGCAGTTGATGTGCGAGCTGCCCACGGAGGCGCAGATCGAGGAGTTCGATTACTTCATGCGCCAGATCAAGGGGCGCTGGGGCGCGTGCTACCTGCCCGACCTCCTGGAGCGCGTGCAGGTCGTGCAGTGGAACAGCGACACCGAGATCGAAATCACGGACCAGAACTTCGACCATGAGGGCGGTGGTGACACTTACCTGGCGTTCATCAAGGCGGGGCAGGCGCCACAGTTCGCGGGTGTCAGCGCCTCGCTCGATCTCGGCAATGGCCGCGAACGTCTGACATTGGCGCACAGCATCTCGGCGGTCGATGAAACCTGGCAGGTCTTCTACCTCTACAAGGTGCGCCTGGCCGACGATGAGGAACGCGGCTCCTTCGTGGCCGAGGGCTGGCAGCAGCGGCAGCTCAAGTTCGTGCGCCCGGCCAGTCCCAACAGCATCACTCAGAGCCAGCCGGTGTGGCTGTATCACTTCTGGATCAACACGCCGACGCCGGTGCACTGGCGCTTCACCAGCTTCGAGCGCGACTTCGCCTCGGGTGGCTGGTTGCACAAGCCGCGCCCGATTTCTCACGGCGACATTCGGCGGACAATACGCGCGGACCGCGAAGAGGTGACAATCGAAACACTCTTCGACGGTGACAACCCGCTGAAGCTCTTCCTGCCGGTGCCCCCCTCCTACGTGCTCAACCTGGAGATCCACGAGGACACGGCGGCCGGTGGCGCACGTGAGCTGCGCTACACCGGCATCGTGCGCGAGCCCAGGTTCGAGGGCCGCCGCATCACGGC
This sequence comes from Candidatus Methylomirabilota bacterium, assembly GCA_035574135.1. Classification (GTDB taxonomy): domain Bacteria; phylum Verrucomicrobiota; class Verrucomicrobiia; order Limisphaerales; family DATLZF01; genus DATLZF01. Next base: position 593 of record DATLZF010000062.1, on the reverse strand, counting down.
GACGTGCGCCTCCATCGTGAGCGAGCTGGATCGCAAGGTGCCGGGGCATCTCTTCCAGCCCCGGTGCAACTACACCTTGTTCCACCCGAACTGCGGCTTGTCCAAGGCCGCGTATCAGGTCAACGCCACGATCAACAGCTACACCGCGGGCGCGGTCAGCGTGGTGGTGGACGTCGGCGGGTTCACTCCGCCGACCGACCCCATCGATTACTTCAGCAAGGGCGAGCTCCAGCGCGGCGATGAAACACAGTTCGAGTCCCGGACGATTCTCAGGGCCACCAAGGGTAGCGGCTCGCTGTGGACGCTGGACCTGCCCCTGCCTCTCGCCTACGCAACTGTGGGCGAGTCGGTGAAAATCTGGCCGGGCTGCGATGGTCTGCTCGCGACATGCGACGACAAGTTCGACAACGTGGCCAACTTCGGCGGCTTCCCCTACATGCCGATCAAAAACCTGACGCTTAGCGCCGCCAAGAGCAAGCAGACGGGAGGAAAGAAGTGACCCCGTTCTTCGACCGCGCCAACACGCACCAACTCGTCGCCGTAGCCGCGTCCTGGATTGGCACGCCCTTCCGCCAGCGCGCGTGCGCCAAACG